>CAZQLC010000037.1:0-8325 GCA_964594025.1 uncultured Methanosarcinales archaeon | reverse complement strand
TTCCAAACCTTATTTAAGCGCAGTTTTGGGTGATTATCTTAAGAAACAAAAAAAGGATTCCTGAACAGAAAATAGTTTTTCTTGATATCATTTATACCTTATCTTCATTATAAGAATTACAGAAGTGAAGATAAATGTTATGATGTTTGCCGTTATCAGGGGAATGTCTTTTATAATAAGCCCGTATACAAGCCATAGGAATATTCCTGTTGTGAATATAGCATACATCGCAAGTGACAAGTCTTTTGTGTGTTTTGTCCTTATTGTCTTAATCGCCTGGGGCAGGAAAGATATTGTTGTGCATGCTGCTGCCATCAGCCCCATCAAAGTTATTATGTTCATAAATAATATTGATTAGTGCTTGTTTTTAAATTTGTCGTTATTTATTAAAAAGAATAAATTTTTTAATTATACTTCAAAGCCCGTCACTTATTCCATTTGTTCCTTGACATTAGTAATATTCGTTTACTCATACCTCAAAGCATCCACAGGTTTTAAACTAGAGGCTTGTTTTGCAGGAAATATTCCACTCATCATTCCTACAATAAAACTAAATGCAACTGCTCCCCCGATTAAAACTAAACTCACATGGGCTTTTATTAAAGGGGTTCCATAGAATTGGGTTACTGCTATTTCAACCAGTTTACTTATGCCTAAGCCAATAGTGACTCCAACAATGCCGCCAATCATTCCGAGAACACCGGATTCTACAAGAAATATTGTTAAAATATCTGCATTTGTTGCACCTATGGCCTTCATTGTTCCTATTTCCCTTGTTCTTTCCATGACAGCCATGTACATTGTGTTCATAATACCAACACCACCTACAAGAAGGCTTATTGCAGCCAGGCCAACAACAACAGCCTGGACAATGTTTAATATAGAGCCAAAGGTTTCCAGAAGGTCTGATGCAGTGCTTACCACAAATGTTTCATCCCCTTCATCTTCATCCCTGTAATCACGCAATTCTTCCTCTATATTTTCAGCAACTTTCTGGACGTCATATCCTTTTTTGGTATTTAAATAAAGCATACTTATTTTTTCTTTTTCATCTATTAAGTCACGCATTATATCTATAGGAATCATAATCGAGTTATCATCCATGGCATTTCCTATTTTTTCATATATGCCCACAACCCTGAATTCCTGCCCTAAAATAGTAATCTTGTCGCCTATACTTACTTCCCTGTCAAAAGCAGTATGTGCTATATTATTTCCTATTACGGCCTTATAACGGTCTCCTTCCTTTAATTCCCTGCCTGCTTCTCTGTATGCATTCATACTTGCTTCGATTATCTCTCTTGTAGGCCCTGGAGAAGAACCTCCTAAAAAAGAATCTGTTTTTTCACCATGAAAGCCGACTGAGGCAGGCATGATTATATACTCAGCTACAATATTTACTCCTTTAACACTTTCAATAACCTCTTTATCCTTTACAGTCAGGGGTTTTTCAGAAACCATGCTCATTATCGGCGAGGACATGCCTCCTCCTGAGCCCATAACCATAATAATATTGCTGCCCACAGACTCAAACTGCTCTGTTATCGCGTCTTCCATTCCCTGTCCCATACTAATCAAAGCTACCACTGCAGTAATTCCTATAAGGATACCTAACATAGTAAGATAGCTTCTTAATCTCCTGTGGCTTAAGTTCCTTATTCCTATTAAGAATAAGTCAAATATCTTCATTTTTTATATAAAACTTAGTTCTCCTTTTTCTTTCTGTACTTTTTTCTCCATATTACTGTTCCAATAACAATAACTATTACCCAGAATATAATCCCCCCATAACTCCTCTGTTTTAAGGGCATTACTACATTCACATTTCTTTCTTCACTGTATTCTTCGTTCAGTGCATTAAGGTAATCTATCCTTATTGTTATGTTTGCTTCTTTCTTCAGTGGTTTTAGTTTCAGTGTAAATGTTGCATCATCATCAATGTCTATATTTCCAAGGTACTCTTTTTCTTTTGGTGAGACTATAACTACACCTTCTGCTGATATAATCTCAACAGTCATGTATTTTACAGGTTCTAATCCGTTGTTGCTTATTATAACTGAGGTTTCAACTGACCCGTCTATGTATTCAGCTTCGTCTGTACTTATGATTATAGAAGGCTCTGATGATACAATAATTGTTGCATAATCATTAAAATTTACAGAATCCCCTTCTTCATCATAGAAAGTCATATTTATCGGCAGCCTGTAGGTGCCTGCTTCTGTTTCAGGGTCTATCATGAAATCAAAGCATTCATTTGTTACGCTGTTTGGCCTCAATGCTGAGATAATATGCTGGATTGATGATAAAGGTATGTATGAGCTTAATGAATCTATACCAAGCTTTACCTTCAGGTCCCTTACTAAATCTGAGCCCTTGTTTTCAATCTTTATGCATAATTCCCCTTCGTTTCCTGGTCTTGTCCTTTCAGGGTTTGTTTTTATTTCAGAAATCACTAATGCAGGCGAATGTATTTGGATGTCTATTTCAACATCTTCCTCCACCCATGATGCTTCTCCTGTTACAGCATTATAGTCAGAGCCGTATTTTATCTTCAGGTAATTGGTTCCTTTTGAGGCATCGCTGTTAACAATTACATTGAACTTTGCGACTACAGACCTTCCCTGGTTTAATATCCCGTATGTCTTTATATCCTCTTTTTCATAGTTGGTGAAAACATTATTTTCAACCATTGTCAGCGCAACATTATCTGCTTTCTCTGTCCCGAGGTTTTCCACCTGTATCCATACTTCAATAGTTTCCCCTGGTGAAGCAGGTGCAGGGCTGTAGCTAAGTAAACTTAAATCCAGATTTGAATCTCCTGCTGCATATGACTGCTGCATAGAAATACAAAAAAACAAAAACAAAATCCAAAATATATAATTAAACTTATTTTTCATGGTTATTACCTCCTATTTCCTCGATGATTTCTTTTTTTAATTCTGACGGCTTTATTATCTTACTTATTTTCCCGTCTCTTATTATATTGATATTTTTTGCAAATTTTGCTATATTCGGGTCATGTGTTACCAATATTATGGTTGTTTCCATTTTTTTATTAAGTTCTGATAAAAGGTCCATAACCTCTTTTCCTGATTTTGAATCCAGGTTTCCTGTGGGCTCATCAGCAATAAGTATTTCAGGGTTGTTTGCCAACGCTCTTGCTATTGCAACCCTCTGCTGCTGCCCTCCTGATAATTCAGTAGGCTTATGGCTCATTCTTTTTTCAAGCCCGACATCTGTCAATAATCTTTTTGCCCTTTTCATTCTTTCTTCCTTTTCCATATCCTGGAAAATCATGGGCAACTCTACATTGTCCAGGGCGTTTATCGTGGGCATAAGGTTGTATGTCTGGAATATGAACCCTATGATTTTTCCCCTTATCATAGCTAAGCTTGACTCACTCATCCCTCCTATATTATGATTCTTCAGGAAAATATTCCCTTTTGAAGGCACATCAAGGCAGCCTATCATATTCAGTAGGGTTGTTTTGCCTGAGCCAGAGGGGCCCATGATAGCGACAAAATCCCCTTTTTTGATGTCCATTGTCACACCGCGGACTGCTTCAACCTGAACTTTGCCTAAGTCATATACCCTCCATACATTCTTTAGTTTAACAATAGTATTTGTCATTTTATATCCTTTAATTCATTTACCATTATATTTATTATCTTTTCAAACTTCAACATTTGTTTATAATATTTATTTATAATATCTATTTTCTTTTTATCTTTTTCTGTTTTGGCCTTTTTTTTGTATTCCTTTATAATCTCAGGGATTTTTTCTTTGGCCTTTTTTATCACAAACTCTTCTTTTTTGATAAGGGCATTTTTCCATATTGCCAGAAAATCCTTTTCCATGTAGATATAAATCTTTTTTGAGCCTGGTTTTTTTATTCTTTTTATCTCCATCATTGGACATAACATCTTAATCTTATTACTTATGGATGCCAGACTGTAGCCAGTTATTTTTGTCAGTTCATCCATTGCAATTGGCTCAGGCTCAATATAAAGCCTTGCGAATATTTCCATTAATAAGTTGTCATCAAGTCCCTGTCCTCTTCCCATTTCCTTGAAAAGGGAGATTATTTTATTGTTAAGCTCTTCCATCTTTTACAATTTTTAATAATTATTAAAAATAATGAAAGTTGTTATATTTAAAGTTTTTGTTCATAAACCGAAATATTTATATATGAGTAATGAATATATATTCATAACACGAGCATAAAATAACTAATTTGGAGGTGTAAATATGCCACAAGGAGATAGAACAGGACCAAACGGACAGGGACCAATGACTGGAAGAGGCTTGGGTTATTGCAACGGATATAATGGTCCGGGCTATAATAGAGGAATGCCTATGGGCCGCGGAGCTGGATTTAGGAGAGGTTTTGGCAGGGGATTTAGATGGAGAGTACCTGCAAGAGCAGTGCCGCAGGAATTTGTACCAGTAAGACAAGAGCCATATACTTATAGTAAAGAAGACGAAATCCAAAACTTAAAAAATGAAGTAAATATACTGGAACAGGAAAAGAAAGATATAAATCAGGAATTAGAAGAATTGAAGAAAAGAATTGAAGAAGTACAAAAAGAATGAACCAAGAATTAAAAAAAGCAATAATAAAGTCAGGAAAAGGGTTAGGGAAAATGCTCCCAGTCATAGCTGGAGTTATTTTATTAATCGGTTTAGTTAATACATTAATACCTAAATCTTTTTATACTGCTTTATTCAGAGGCAACTTTTTTTTAGATCCTCTGATTGGATCAGCTATGGGAAGCATTTTGGCAGGAAACCCCATAACCAGTTATGTTTTGGGGGGAGAATTACTGAACCAGGGGATAACCCTGATTGCAGTAACTGCTTTTATTGTTGCTTGGGTTACTGTTGGTTTTGTTCAACTGCCTGCTGAATCTATGATTTTAGGAAAGAAATTTGCAATAACAAGAAATATTCTGAGTTTTGTTTTTGCTATTGTTGTTGCTATAATCACAGTAGGAATACTGAACGTGATATAATGAAAATAATTGAAAAAATAAAGGAAATGCCCGGAACATGGAAATTTTTTATAATTTCTATATTGATATTAGGAATCGTATCAATAATAAAACCATCAATATTAATTCCTTCATTATTGTTTTCATGGGAAATATTGAAAAAAATAGTCCTGGTTTTTATAGGGATTTTTGTTTTAATGGCATTAACAAATTATTTTATCAGGCCTGAAAAATTAGTTGAATATTTCGGGCATAGTAAATCAGTAAAGGGCTGGTTTGCTGCTGTTATTACTGGGATTATCTCAACAGGGCCTATTTATATGTGGTATCCTTTACTTGCAGAGTTACAGGAAAAAGGGGTTAAAAATGGATTTATTGCAACCTTTTTATACAACAGAGCTGTTAAACTTCCTTTATTACCTATAATGATTGTTTATTTTGGTTTTAAGTTTGTGGTTGTTTTAACTTTTGTTATGATGTTTATATCTGTAGTTCAGGGATTAATCTTAAATAAAATAATGGGGGTGAAAGCATGAAAATTGCAATATCTGCTAAAGAAGATAATGAAGACTCTGAAGTCAGTGAAGTCGGGGGGAGAGCACCGTTTTATCTGATTTTTGAGAATAAAAAATTAGTGGAAAAAATAAAAAATCCTTTTGCCAGGGGTGGGGGAGGAGCAGGATTTTCAGTAGCAAAAATGCTGGCAGACAAAAAAGTTGAGATAGTAGTTACTGGAAGAGTAGGGCCTAATATGGAAATGGCTTTACAACAAAAAAAAATAGAATTAAAACAAGTAAGCGGAAAAACTGTAAAAGAAGTATTAGATGAAGCAGAGGAATAATTATGCCAAGGCCAAGAAGAAGAAGAAGAATATGGTTTGAGCCTGAGATAACCTATTTCAAGCCGGCAGGAATAAGATTAGCAGATTTAGAGGAAGTTAATCTGACTAGGGAGGAACTTGAGGCAATAAGGCTTAAGGATTATGAAAATCTTGAGCAAAAAAAAGCTGCTGAGAAGATGAATATATCACAGCCGACTTTTAACAGAGTCTTAGTTTCAGCCAGAAGAAAAATAGCCAAGGCTTTGGTGGATGGAAAATCTATAAGGATAAAAGGAGGTGATTTTAAAATGGCAATGCCAAGACAAGGTATAGGAAGAGGACAAAGAAGAGGAATTGGACAGGGAGGCAGAGGCAGAATGGGAGGATTTGCTGCAGGCCCCGGAGGATTATGTGTATGTTCTAAATGCGGCTATAAAGAGCCCCAGCAAAGAGGAGTTCCATGTATAAGCAAAAAATGCCCTAAATGCGGGACACCTTTGACAAGAGGATAATTAATATAAAATGAGATGGTATTTAAGGAGCAAAATTCATAAGGCTGTTGTTACAGGAGCTGATGTTGAGTATACAGGAAGCATAACAATAGACAAGGAATTAATTGAAAAAGCAGGTTTTCATAAAGGGGAAAAGGTTGCTGTCTGGGACATTACTAATGGAGAAAGGCTTGAGACTTATTTAATTGAAGGTAAAAGAAACTTAGGAACAATATGCATGAACGGGGCAGCAGCAAAGAAGATAAAAAAAGGCGATAATGTTATAATTGCAGGCTTTGAGCTTTCTGATAAATATGTAGAACCAAAAATCATACTGGTTGATGAAGAAAATAATTTTGTAAGGTATTTAAAATGAAATTCAGGGAATTTGGTCTGGAAGAAAGAGCAAAACAAATACTTGGTCTGGCTAAAAAAGCAGACATAGATCTGGAGGAAATAAAAAAATACTTTAGAAAAAAAGCCAAAGAGTATCATCCTGATGTGAGCAGGGAGGAAAAAGCAAGCCTGTATTTCAGGCTGATAACCCAAGCCAGAGATTATTTAGAAAAAAAAGAGACTTTTGATTTGATTGAAGATGGTGAATTAGTAGAGGAATTCTTAGGGGAAAAGCCTGAAGAGCTTGGAAAAACATATCATGAATGGCATATAAGCCATTTTTATAATATAAAAGAAAAGTCTATATGGCCGGATAATGACAATAAAAGAAAACTATAGAAAAATCAGAAAAGAAGTTCCGGATAATGTAACAATAGTTGTGGCTGCGAAAACAAGAACACCTGAAGAGATTATTGAGATTATAGAAGCAGGAGCAACAGACATAGGTGAGAACTATGTCAAGGAAGCAGAAGAGATTTACAAAAAGCTTGGGAATAATGCAAAAAAAGTCCGATGGCATATGATAGGGCATTTGCAGAAAAACAAGATAAATTCTGCTTTGAAGATTTTTGATATTATCCAGACTGTTGATTCTGAATACCGGGCCATGAATATAAATAAAAGGGCTGAAATAATAAAAAAGAAAATCCCTGTTTCAATTGAGATTAACATAGGAAGAGAAGAATCCAAATACGGCATTGAGCCCGAATATGAAAAAATTAAGAATCTGGCAAGAGCAATAAGCAATATGAATAATCTGGAATTAAAAGGAATCATGGCAATGGAGCCTTATTCTATCACTGAAAAAGAACAAAAGGCTTATTTTAAGAAAATGAAAGGATTTTATGACAGATTAAAAAAAGAGTTTGACAGTATGGATATTCTTTCTATGGGAATGACAGATTCCTATAATACAGCAGTGGATGAAGGCAGTAATATGATAAGGCTGGGCAGGGCGTTATTCGGGGAAAGAAAATAATGAAATTAATATATAAACTCCCCGGATTTTATGATTTTCTGGATAAAATTGTTTCTTTTGGTTTATCAGAGCAAGCAAGAGAATATGCTTTGAAAGATTTAGATGGAAAAATATTAGAAATAGGAATTGGGACAGGCAAATCCTCATCTTATATAAATAAAGGAGATTTATTTGGGATAGATATCAGCAGACCAATGTTAGAAAAATATAAAGAAAAATCAGATAGTTCTAAAATAATCCTGGCTGAAGCACAATATATTCCTTTTAAAAATCAGTCTTTTGACTGGACAATCTTTTTATTCAGTTTACCCTCAAAAAATACAAAAAAAGCTTTGCAGGAAGGGATGAGAACAGGGAAAAAAGTTCTTATACTCCAATATAAGCCCATGTCAAGAATATCAGAATGGCTTGGGAAAAGGGTTTTTGATTCCCCTCCTCCAAGGCTGGAAAAAGTACTGGAGAATCTTGATTATTCAAGGGAAAGGTATAAAAATAAATTTGATATTTACAGAATAAACCCAATTACATAAACTAATTTATCCACAGCCCATGCACATTACATAATATTCTTGCTTTCAGGCCTTCTTTCTTGATAAGGCAGAATTCAGCCATTGGCTTTTCACCAGGCTTCAGCCTTTTTCCGCCTAC
>CAZQLC010000036.1:0-8554 GCA_964594025.1 uncultured Methanosarcinales archaeon | reverse complement strand
TTCAAATATAGAGCCTGTAGAACTTATAATTCCTTTTTTCATTTCTATATCAACAATAATTTCTCTTAGAATTGCATCCCCTGAATTTGTATCTTTATAGTCTTTATCTTCAATCCATCCTAGACCTACTAATTCTGCTAAACCTTTGTTTATTTCAGACTCTTTTTCTTTATTATCTTTTTCTAAGCCTCCAATAATACCTTTTGATCCAAAGATTTTTGATATTTTTATATCCCTTCTCCAGCCTAAACCATAATATGTTCTGCATATATTCAAAGCAGCCAAGGAATTATTAGAAATCTCCATTGCATACTTGTTTTTAAAATGTTCTTTTTCATTTTTATTCATATCTTCAAAATGTGGATCTTTCCAGTTGACATAACCATTTTTAAGTCTATTCTCTACTTTATACATATATTCCTGAAAAAGCACTTCAAAAGCAGTTCTTTCTAATCCTTTTCTGGGAGAATGTTGCATATTATAAACGTTAGTATTAAATTCTTTATTAATCCTTTTTTCATTAGAAAAAATATAGTCTTCAGCTTCTCTTAAGATATCTAATATGTGGGAAGCAATTATTTTTTTTGTTTTGGTCTTTTTTATTTTTTTAAAATTACTTTTTATTGTTCTTCGATTTCTGTTTATTTCTTTCCTGTGTTCTTTAATTTCTTCTTCAAACCTTTTTCTTAAAACCTCTTTATTATTTATATCCTGCTCTCCTGGTTGATAGTATATGGGCCCTTTAAATCCATCAAGTAGGTCCTTCAGGGTTGAGTTGCTTTTTGTTGCCGCCTCTTCCAAATTGCTTATAGTTCCATAAGCTTCTCTCTTGAATATTTCTAATACATCTTCTGAGTAATTTGCTGAACTAGCTATTTTTTCTAATCGTGATTTTTCATTCTTTAGCCTTTCCTCAGACATTTCATCTTCAGATAATTGTGCAAGAATCCATGATTGATACCTTCCTTCCTGGCTTTTAAAATTATAAGGAATCTTAGGTATTAATCCTCCCATAATAAACACAGCATCCATATATTCTATTATTGGTTTATCACTGACTTGTTTTCCTTTAGCAAAAGGCTTATTATTTTTAAGAAAAATGTTAAGCCCCTTGGCAGCTTTTAGCTCAAAAAGCTTAGTTCCAATACCTAGCTTTCCGGGTGAAAGATATAGGATAGATAAGTCCTTATTTGGTTTTTCTTCAAATTCATCAGCCCACCCTCTTTCATTTAAATCAGAGAATTCAACCCAGTATTCTTTATCTTCAGTGTTGGATTGAATAGTAATGCCATGGTTTTCTAACTTATGTTCCAGTCTTTTAATTCTGTCATGTATTAATTTTTCAGTATCTGTTTTTATCTGCTTATTGCCGTATAGTTTCTGTTGAATATTTTTTAAATTAGGTTTTTTAGTTATTCCTTTTTTGATTAGATTTTTTAATAATTCTTTTTGAGAATCGGGTAATTTAAGTTTTTCTTCTGTCATTCTATCCCCCACTTTTTCTATTTAAATTTATTTATCTTGATATTAATTTTCCAATAAGAAAAAACTCATAGAATCTTAATTAAAATTCAATACCCCTTTTACTTTTTAAAATTAAAATAAGATATAAATCTTATGGTTTTTAATCTATTATAAAATAGTAAAAATATATATTGTAATACATAAATATTTTTATTAATCAAGTATTTCATAAATTAAAATGACACATCATTATAAAGGTAAATTTGTAATTCTTGACGGCTTAGATGGGTCAGGCAAAGGTACTTGTATTGAAGGATTAAAAGAAAAACTGACAGATGAAGGAAAAAAGGTTTTTGATTTGTGCAGGTACTGGAAGGAGAATAAAAAAGAATTGGATTTTAATGAGCTTAAGCAATATGATGTTGTGATTACAGAAGAGCCTACTCATATTGGGGTGGGCAAGGTGATAAGGAATGAGATGATCGCAGATAACGGCAGGAAATACAGTGCCATGGCCACTGCGCAGGCTTATGCTCTGGACAGGTTGGTTCTTTACAATAAAGTCATACTTCCTCTGCTGAATGAGGGCAGAATAATAATCCAGAGCAGGTCTGTAAGCAGCAGCCTTACATACCAAAGATTACAGTCTGAAGAGCAGGGTGAGCCTTTGACATTAAATGAAATAGTTAGTATGGAAGGGAATATATTTGCTTTGGATAATGCCCCTGATTTGCTTATTATCCTTTCAGTCAGGGATGTGGAAAAGATTATCCCAAGATTAAAAGAAAGAGATAAGAAGGATAATTCGATATTCGAGAAACTGGAATTTCAGAAAAAACTAAAAGGATATTATGAAAGTGAATGGTTCAAGGAAATATTTGAGAAAAGGGGAACTGAATTAAGTTATGTATACACAGATAAGTCTATAGAGGATTCAAAAGAGCAGGTTTTAAAGGTTTATAATAATTTTATGAACAACAATTAGTTCTCTATATAAACCTTAAGGTTATTAAACTTATCTTCAATGTGTTTTTTAAGTTTTTTTAAGAAAAACAGGCTTGGCTTTTCTATGTTTTTGTATTTGTCATTTATTTTTTTTACAACAAAAGGCATTTCATCATTGTTTTCTTTATTCAGATATTCTTTCAGTAAATTGTTTTCATTAATTCCGCACTGGCTTGTAAAAGGCTTTATATGCCATCTGCATTTTATATTATTTATCAGAGAGGCTATTTTTATAAGCTCTTCTTTCCTGTAGACAAGCCCGGGGATGATTGTGGTGACAAATTTTATATTTATCCTGTCTTCATATTCTTTCATTAAGCCAAGGCTTTCCTTTAAGTCTTTTATTATCTGCTGTCTTGTTATAAAAAAGGTTTCTGACCTGGTTACCTTTTCATAGTTTTCCAGAGAGCATTTTATGTCAAAGTAAATTCCATCAATAAGGTTTTCCTCAAGCAGATGTCTAAGGGCTTTCGGCTTTGAGCCGTTTGTATGTATACAGATTTTAAGACTGTTTTCTTTTGATTTTTTAAGCAGCCATATTAAGACAGCCTTCTGGAATAATGGCTCTCCTCCTGTAAATACTATCTTTTTTACATCCTGGGTTTTGTTGATTATGTTCTCTGCATTTTCCAGTTCTGTTTTATAATAGCCTTTTGTTTTCAGTATATCCTGGACATTGCAGTATTCGCAGTTGAAATTACATCCGTTAAGCCAGACCAGGAGGCATTTCTCCCCAAAGAACATTTCTTTTGTAACAGCAGCAATATAGCCTTCCATCTTTATCCAGGTTTTTTAAAAACTTTAAAAACTTTATCAAAAACAGTTGAGAATAAAAATCTAAAAAGAACTTTATATTAAAAAAGAAGAAGTTAATTATTCTTCCTTCTCTTTGTTCTCTTTAGCATAGAAATTAGTAAGTTCCATTGAGTTTTTCTTTGCTTCATAGCTTATAGCTGACATTTCTTTACCTCCTATTATCCCTTTATTTTTCAATTTCTTGCTCTCCAGAGATCTCTTTTGGTTAAGGCTGTATATTAGTATGTAAGAGCTTCTTTATAAATAAGTTTGTTCTTGAAAAAGACATTTGGAAACTATATTTATGAACTTATATTATAGTTAACAACTGTAGTTATTAATGAGTTAAATCCAAGTGATAGAATAAACTTAAGAGTAGTAATATAAGAAAAAATTTAAAAAGGTAGTTTGTTTTCCTTCTACTAATGGGAAAATCAATACATGAAATTATAATTGAAGGAATAGAATATAATTCAGGTTATAAAGTAGTTACTGAAAACCTAGAATCTCTTGGTTTAAGGAAAAACCCCAATATTATAAAATACACAATAAATGAATGGTATAATCTCTCAGAAGAACAAATAGAAAAAGGGAATGGTGATTGGGGGGGAATATGGGTTTGCAGAATTCTTGGGGGAGCAAGAAAAATTAAGAAATATATGAAAGACAAATATGGTAAAGATACAATAATATTTAAAACAGGTATAGATGAAATTCTCTTTTACAATAATTATAGGATAAAAACAAATGGTGTAATATTATTAGAGGAACTTTCAGATTAAGGAGAATCATGAATTAAGGTAGTTTCTTTTAAATCTTTAATCCATTCTTCTGGACTATTATATTCTCTTGGATCATAGACTATACTCTTTCCCGGTAGATAAGACATATCCTTTCTTGAAGCCCAGTAATCAGCTTCTCTAACAGCTAATTCTATTCTGGAAGGGTTTAATAAAGCCCTTGTTAATTCATCTGTGTACTCACCCAATTCTTTACCAGTGAATGTGACATCCTCTGACTTACCCCATATAGCAAAAGTCTTTTCATTTGAAAATATAGTTAACCATGGAGCCATATGATATCTTATAGCATCCAATATTATTTGTTTTCCTGTTATATCTTTCTTTAATTCAAAATTATTATCTAACCATTCTGCTGCGATTATACCATGTTTATAATCTGTTCTCTCTTCCCAAGGATTACCATTTTTCTTTATATCATGAAGTAAAAAAGCAGAATAAGAAAAGTCAGTTTCTCTCTGACTAAAATAAGCTCTTTTTGCATAATGCCCAATTACACTAATACCTTTTTTTACATGTCTTACTAATCCACCCTTACCTTGGTCTTCATAAGGATGGAATTTTCCAGAGCCACTACATGCACATGTCCAGAACTGTTCCGGAGCATTGATTAAAGCTTCTTTAGTAAATTTCTTTATATCATCTGACTTAATTTTTTCCAGTTCTTCATTCAAAGCAGGTAATTCTTTTTTCATTTTTATCTTCTTTTTGGGGGTTTTGTTGTTGGTAAAGAGAATGTTTT
Organism: uncultured Methanosarcinales archaeon; assembly: GCA_964594025.1. Lineage (GTDB taxonomy): Archaea > Nanobdellota > Nanobdellia > Woesearchaeales > UBA9642 > JAFGLI01. The sequence goes on along the minus strand of CAZQLC010000036.1, from coordinate 3,748 downwards.
ATCAAACTCTCTTGGAAATGGTTCAATATGCATTGAGTCAACAAATGCATAAGGTGCTACACCTGCATTAGGTATTAAGCCAGATTCAGCATCACAATAACCTCTGAATATTTCATAATAATTTGATGTTGCTTTTATATTGTTTATAACGTTCAATGGAGTATCAACAATATAACATCCTTTGACCCTTTCCATTCTTCCATCAGTATATAATCTGAAAATCTTTTTAGGGAATATATGAAAATAGCAGTTTTCCAGATCAACTTCTCCTCCAGTAGATTCTTTTAGCATTATGCCATATTCCAGACCACTTTTTCTGCATTCTTCAAAAAGCATTTCCTTAAGTTCATCTATTGAGTAGTTGTCTTCAGATTCTACAACTATATTTGCCATTCTTGGTAATGGGTCTCTATTGGAATATGTTCTTGCATGGCCGTTGGATCTTATTCTTTCTTTTAGTTCATAAGATAATTTTCCTGCTTCTTCATCCCTCTTTAATTTATTCCAGAATTTTCCTGCTGTTTCTCTTGAATGCAAAAAGTTTTCTAATATTCCGTTTTTTACAAGAGCAACTCTTTGGCCGGGAACACCTTCAGCATCATGTTTATAATGGCCGTTAAGATTTTCATCAGTTGGGTCGTCATAGACTGAAATAGAAGGATCTGTTAATTGGTCTCCTATTTTACCTTTGAATGTCATGCATTTTGTAGTCACCGTATCAGATGAAGTATTTTCTTCGTCATCTGCTCTTTCAGCTTCAAGACCATGTCCTATTGCTTCATGCCATATCACAGAATGATTCATTCCATCAATTATTGTTGGATAAATTCCTGAATTTTGTTGTGGTGCATTTTTTATTATGTGTAATTCTTTAATTACTCCTTCTGCATATTCCTTTAATTTTTCTTTGTCAGGAAGATTTTTTTCTTCAATTTCATTAAAGACTTCATCAGATTTTAACAATATTCCTTTATATTCAATACCTGCACCCAGTTCAATACGAAATGTTTTTGAATGGTCTACAATTCTTGTTCCCTCAGAATTGATTAAATATCTTTTATAGTTTTTTTTTGTAAGATCTGAAATAGTGCCGAATATATCATCTTTTATTAATGATTCAGAAACTTCTCTCAAGATGTCTTTCCATTTTTCTGCATCGAATTTATCTTCTGGCTCATCTTCATAATATGTTGCAGGATTTTCTTTTGAGAAATATTTTATTTCAAGATGTTCTTTATGACTTCCTATAGAATTTTTTCTGTTTTCTTCATAGTCTTTTAATGCTTCTTTGAATACTTCATCTTCAAGTTCCCATATATGTCTCTCTATTGGAAAAGGATTATTATCTTGTGGAATCCATATTTCTCCTTTCCCTGTTCCACATCCTTTTTCATAATCACCCACTCTGATTGTTAATTCTCCAAACCTCTTAATTTCATCTTTATATCTTTCTATAGAGCCGTTTTCTGCCATTATTGTAGTTTCTAATTTATTTATAAATCTTATTGATGCAAAAAAAGGCTTAATTTCTATTGTTTTATTTAAAAAAGGAATTTCATAAAGGGAAGAAAGACTCATAATATCTTTAATACGCCTTTCACATGCTTCTATAATATTTTTATCAACATCATTCATTTTAACTCCCCCTGTTTAAATTATATTAAAATTAAATATTAAAACTCCAAGAAACAGCTTGGAGGTGGTTTATCAACGCACCTCTTTTTAAAAACAGAATGATAATGAATATATAAATATTATTGTTTTTATCTTTTGTTTTTATTATTTCATAAAATTACCTAAGCCCATTAAAGACTCCTTGCTGCTTTTAATTACCTTGCCAGTCTCTGCATCTATTTTTACATTTATAATATTAAAGAAACGGCTTATATTTGTGATGTTCCATATGTATTTTTCAAGCTTTTGTATGATATATATTCGGTCCTTGATTGGCTCATTATTGTATTTGCCTTTAACAAACCCATTATTTATATTTTTGGCTTCTTCAAAATCTATTTTTATCTTTTTCAGTTCAAGCCTGTTTACTGCTTTTTTGTCTTTTTTAAAAATCTCTGATTCAGGCTCCTTTTCAATTTTGTTTTTTTCTTTCAGACTGAAAACAACCATTTTGTCTTTTTTCTTATTATAATAGCCTGCCTGCCACGGCTCATTCTCTCCGCTGCCGGATTTTTCCATAAAGAACAAATGTGCTAAATAATAACCCGGATTTTTCTTTTTAAAATCCTTAAATACAGAATCAGATTCAATTATTGATAATATTTCCCTGATTTTGTCCTTTTTCAAAGTCTTTTTTTCAGACATTTTTTAAAATTTCTTGAATTCACCGGCTGTATCTATCAGGTCAACATGCCCCAGAAACAAGGCTCTGCAACAGTATCTTTCTAATCCCAAATCATCCATTACATCTTTTTTATTTTCCCCTTTTTGGGTCCTTTCAAGGAATTCCTCCCACAAATGGGCTATTGGCTTTCCGCATGAAAAACATCTTATTGGTATTATCATCTTTGCACCTCTAACGATAACTCTTTTGTCTTTTTGATCTTGCTCTTCCCTTTGAATTGGGCTTAGCACATTCTTTTCTCCTCACATCTGAGACCAGAAGGCTCCTGTTGTAATCCAGGAAAATCCTTTCCAGTTTTTGATTATATATTACCAATGCTCTTGAAATTGCCACCCTGGCAGCTTCTGCCTGTGCATTATATCCTCCGCCTTTTACATCAACGTCAATATCCACTTTTCCAGCTATGTCGCCGGCAAGTATCAAAGGCTCTTTTATCTTCATCCTTGATATACTTGGCTCTACATTTTCCAGTATCTCATTATTAATCCTGACCTTTCCTTTTCCTTCTTTAAGGGTTGCTCTTGCAATTGCTGTTTTTCTTTTTCCTGAACTGTTTATTATTTTCATTCAAAATCACTTCCCAGGTTTTTAAGTATTTCTTTTATTGTTATAAATTTGGTGTGTTTTGATTTTTTTATGTGGGCATTATCATAACCGATTATTTTTTTATCTTTGAACTCATCAGGCATGCCTATAAAGCATTTTACTCTTTTATAGGCCTTCCTGCCCCTGTCTTTTTTATAAGGAAGCATCCCCCTGATTATTTTTCTCAGGAACCTGTCAGGCCTTTTTGGCAGAAAAGGGCCTTTTGAGGGTATCCCCCTGTCCTCTTTTATTTTATACCTTTTTACAATTTCCTTTTTATTGCCTACTATCAATACTTTTTCACTGTTGATTATATTAACATCAAAGCCCAGCAGGGCTTTTTTTGCTGCAATGGCTGCAAGCCTTCCTGCCACCATGTCTTCCCCGTTTATAATCAATTCATTTTCTGTCATTTTATCAGCCTATTATCTTTATATTTTTAGCCTTTGGATTTTTTTCTATGAAGCTGTTTAATGTTATAGCTGAGCCTTTTTTGTTGATTTCATCAAATGCCTTTTTGGAAAAATTATAAGCCACAACGTTTACAGGATGCTCAAGGTTTCCGCCTGCAAGGACCTTGCCCGGCACAACAACAATTATCCCTTCTTTGCTGTATCTGCTGATCTTTGACAGGTTGACAACCCTCCTGTTTCTTGTGCTTTTTTCCAGGTCAGAAGCTATCCTTTTCCATAATTTAACATCTTTGTCTATTGAAAGCTTCTTAAGTTTTTCAATCAGTTCATTCAGTATCCTGTTTTTATTTTCCAAGGCCATTTTTTCATTTGCTTATTTTCTTTTCAAACT
>CAZQLC010000035.1:0-9056 GCA_964594025.1 uncultured Methanosarcinales archaeon | reverse complement strand
CCATGCTGTAGTACAGTTGTATTGATAAATTAAATTATTACTATCTCCCACCTCATACAGCTTGGTTCCGTCTGAGCTGAAGAATAAACCTGTTGGAGAACTATCCTGGGTTAAAATAGATACACTATCATAAGAGCAGGATGATAAGTTCCAGGCATCTGAACAGGAATATTGGTAAATATTATCAGTGATATATGAACTTATTTCATATAGTTTGGTTCCGTCTGAGCTGAAGAATAAACCTGTTACACCAAGATCATGAGCCGAAATATTAACACCATTGTAAGAAGCGGTTGGAAGGTCCCATGGAATCCCATTATAAAAACTAATATTCATTATATCATTATCAGTATCTGTTAAAGTAACATTTAAAGTCATATTAGTCCGATATACAAAAGATGAATCATCTCCTGGTGAATTTAAAGTTGGAATTGGAAGACTATTTTGTATTGTAACTGAATTATTTTTTTTACTGCTATTAGAATAAGCATCACCACACCAGAACTCTCCTGTCCATGTTTCACCTCTTTTTATATTTCCAGAACCTAATGTATATACTGTTTCTTCTGTATTGTTTGAAACTGTTTGTGAATGTATTGAGCCAAAGGTATTTGAACCATTATAAATTTGTACATAGCCGGTTATTGTTTCACCTGAATCTGGATCAGTACAGGTTATATTAAAAACCAAATCATCTGTTGTATAAGCTGTGTCAGGAGTTGTATCATGCTCTTTTAATGCTGGTGTATAACTTGTTGTAAAATTCCATATTGAAGACTGTGTTGTATCTGTGCCGTCTGTAACATTTATATGCCATAAGTGTATTGTTCCAGGAGATAACCCAGACCATGTGTAAGTTACATCTGAGTTGTTTGCTACATTGGTTGAAGTATTTAATAGACTATATGAAAAAGAGTATTGTTTGATATTATTATCAATTCCTATTTCATACATTCTTGTTCCGTCGGGCTTGAAGAATAAATCAGCAGGGATGCTGCTCTCAGTCGATATATTCACCCCAGTATAACTGCAGGAACTAAGGTTCCAGGCATCTGTACAATTATATTGGTAAATGTTGCCCCCACTCCAGTATCCTAATTCATAAAGTTTTTTCCCATCAGATTTGAAAAATAATCCTTTTGGAGCATCATCCTGTGTTGAAATAGATATTTCATCATAAGAACAGGTGGATAAATACCATGCATTGCTGCATGTGTATTGGTAGATTTTATTACCACCATCCCCTATTTCATACATTCTTGTTCCGTCGGGCTTGAAGAATAAACCCTGGGAAGCACCATCCTGAACTGAAACATTTATTCCATCATAAGAGCAGGTTGATAAAAACCATGCTGTTGTACAATTGTATTGGTAAGCCATACCTCCGTTCCCTGTTTCATATAACCTGGTTCCGTCTGATTTAAAGAATAAGCCTGTCGGACCTGCCCCTTGAGTTGAAATATTTATGCCAGAATAACTACATGAGCTTAAGTTCCAGGCATCTGTACAATTAAATTGATAAATTTTATCATCATTCCATCCTGTAGTATATAATCTGGTTCCATCTGAGCTGAAGAATAAACCCTGTGAGTAATTACATTGGGATGAAATAGATATACTATCATAAGAAGCATAGGAAATATCCCATGTAACAGTACCATAAAAACTTACATTCATATCATCTCCATCCGGATCTGTTACAGTAACATTTAATGTTGGAGAAAGCTCTATTCCTGTTGAACCATGTGAAGGATAATTTAAAACAGGCTGGTTTGGTGCAGGGTCAATTATATGGTCAAACTCAATATAAGGTGTTAAATTATCAGTGATATTATCATAATTAACAATTCTTAAATCAAACTTATCATAAGTTCCATTCATACCAGTAAGCAGAACTTTGTAATATTCTTCATTTGTGATTACTGGAAATCCTGTAATTTTTTCTGTTGAATCATAATAATAAACATCTATTGATGTATTCAGAGACTGGTTGTTTCTAACATAAAGAGTAATATCATTATCAGAAGTTAGATTTTTTTCAAAGGTTATTCTTATATATTCATTTTTATAAATGGGCTCAGACCATACACTATCTAAAGATTTAACCTCATCATAAATATCAGAAATAAAAGTCCTGTTTTCATCCAAATGCTCTGCTTTGGTTATTTCTATTATAATCTCATAAGTCTGGTTTGATAAATGAGGAACAATCCACTCAACCTTATCGATTAAGCTATTGTTATTTTCATCATAATAATTTATTATTTGGGTTAATTCCCTGGTTCCATTTGTGGTTCTGTATAACTTAACCCTCTCTTTTTTGGATTCTGGTATTTTGGTATAAGCTGTAACATTTTTATAATGTATTTCCTCAGGCCCAATAATAGTAACTTTTTTTACATTGTCAGAAATATTTTCTTCCCTGATTTGTGGGGCTTCTGTTTCATAATGAATTTCTATTTCTTCAAGAGTCTCATTTATTCTAATTTCTTTTTTATTTAATATTACATTTAGTTCTGGTTTTAAGACTTCTTTTTTTGTTTTATTAATAGTTTTCTCAATTTTGATATTTAATGCTTCCTCAGGCAGGTCAAACTTAATATTGGTTTTATTATTATTTAATCTTATAATCTTGGTCCATTTTACCGGCTTTCCTATCTCTGCTTTTCCCTGTATTATAATAGTCTCATTAATTTTTAAATTTCCCACATAAATTTTAAACCTGTTTGACTCAACTAAACTTTCCCCATCTGTTGCATAAACGTATGTTTCATAGCTTCCATTATATTTTGGTGAAGAATTTAATCCTAAGACAGATTTATTTAATGAATAATCAATATGCTCAACATAAAACACATCATATAATAATTCATCAGTGTCATTAAAATAATCATTAAGATTTAATTCAAAAGTATAATTATTGGTTTTATTTAAATAAATAGCAGAAATATTCTTTACCAAAACAGGGGGCTTATTTGGAACAGGCCGAGTATAACTTATATTGGATAAAAACAAAGAGCTTTTATTGTCATATAATTCAATTACCAGGGTTATATTATTCTGTTTTAAACTAAAAGAACATGTTTCAACACATTTTTCACTGAAAAAATATTTAGTTAGGTTTTCAGTTATGTTTAGGGTTACATTTTCAGTGATGTTTAGTGTGATGTTCTCTGTAAGGTTAAGGGTTATATTATCACTGATATTAACTGTTTTATTTATTGTTAAATTATCTGTTATGTTTAGGGAAATGTTTTGTGTAACATTATCTGTTATATTCAGGGTTGTGTTTTCTGTTTGGTTTTGAGTAATATTCTCTGTCTCATTTATTGTGATGTTTTCAGTTATGTCAGGAGTCTCATCAGAAGTTATATTGTCTGTTATATTTTCTGTAACATTGACAGAAATGTTTTCTGTGATGTTATCTGTAATATTTATTGTGATATTGGCTGTTTCATTTATGGTTATATTTTCGGTTATATTTTCTGTAACATTGACAGAAATGTTTTCAGTTAAGTTCAGGGTAATATTATCTGTTATATTATCTGAAATATTTACGGTCAGATTATCTGTTTCATTTATTGTTGTATTTTTAGTTGTGTTTTCAATTATATCTTCTGTAATATTCTCAGTTATGTTTTCAATAATTAATTCATCATCAGAAATATTTTCTGCAATCTCTTCTTCGGGAATATCATTTCCGGAATTATTAACAGTTATATTGTATCCTATAACATAGCCTGTAATCAGATTATTATTAACTTTATAAGGCTCAGAATTTAAAACCAGATATTTTGTATTATTGTGCAAAAGAAAAACCTTAACTTTTCCTGTAAAATAACCGCTGATTTTTAAAGAAGTTATATTGGTTAAATTTAAATTATAGTCTGTGTTCTCATAAAACATCTCATTCACAGCCATATTAAAACTTTCTTCCCCCGTATAAGACAAATATCCTGTGATGCCTGAATAATTTAAGAAAAACATTGAGGAAAGCACCAAACATATCAGTAAAACAAAAGCCATTCCTAATTCTCTTGATTTTGAGTCCAGATGCCTGTTTTTTAATTCATCATGATTCTCCTCGAGCTCCATTATATGCTCATTGATTTTTTTAATATAATCTTTCTTATCTTCACCATTCAGCATCCTGTAAATAAGAAAATCATGCTCTTCCCGGGATATTTTATTCTTCTCAAGTTTATTCTCAAGATTATCCAGAAAATCAACTACCTGCCTTTTTTTGAATTCAAGGTCTTTTATCTTCTTCCTGATTACATCCATTTAAAAACCAAGCCTTTTGATTACTACAATATTTTGTATACTTACATTGTGAGTAATTATTTATAAAATTTTTGTTTTTTATCCTCTGAAAACAAGCATATACTTACAATGTAAGTAATAGTATATAAATTTTTTGTTTTTTACAGAATAAGATATAAAATGGGTCCGCCGAGATTTGAACTCGGGACCACTCCGTTATCAGCGAAGCACTCCATTACCTGATTTCTTCGAAAATTTTTCCATAGAGGGATTTCAACGAAGTTGAATGTCCCTCGCTTTTTACGGGATTTTTCGCAAAAATCCCCAGGCTAAGCTACGGACCCCAATTTAAAAAAATACAAAAATCTACGTCTCCGCCCGGACTCGAACCGGGGACCTTGTGGTATCTTTTGTCCGAAAACATTAACAGCCACACGCTCGACCAACTAAGCTACAGAGACTTAATTATAAATCTGAATTAGTCATTTATTTATATAATTTTTGGAAATTAAAAAGGTTTTGCAATTACAGGACATTCAGTGAAAAGATTTAAAACTTTATATATTCTTTTAATAGAATATGGGAAAAAATAAGACCATAAAAATAAAAAATGTCTCTAAATATCCCTGCGTGGATATAGCATTAGATACTTTGGAAAAGAAAAAACAGGCCATATTCTTTGTAAATACCAAAAAAAGTGCAGAGGTCCTTGCATCAAGAATATCAAATGAAATAAAAATCAAAGACAAAGACAAAAAAAAGAAATTAAAAGAATTAAAAGAAAAAATACTGAATGCCTTATCCTCTCCTACATCACAATGTAAAAAACTAGGAATTGCTGTTGAAAAAGGCGTTGCATTCCACCATTCAGGACTGCATTCAAAACAAAGGAGCATAATTGAAGACAATTTCAGGGAAGGGAATATTGACTTTATCTGCAGCACTCCGACTTTGGCTTTTGGGTTAGATTTGCCGGCATTTAGGGTTGTAATAAGGGACCTGAAAAGATACAGCGCAAGGGGAATGGATTATATTCCTGTACTGGAATACCACCAGATGGCAGGAAGGGCAGGCAGGCCTTCTTATGACAATATAGGAGAAGCAATATGCATAGCAAAAAGCAAGGATAAAAAAACAGAGATAAAAGAAAAATATATCAAAGGAAAGCCTGAGGAAATCTTTTCCAAGCTTGCTGTTGAGCCCATATTAAGAACCTATATTCTAAGCCTGATTGCAACAGAAATAGTGAATGATATAAGCTCAATAGAAGAATTTTTTTCAAAGACATTTTATGCCCACCAGTACAAAGACCTTGGGGAGCTTAATAATATAATCCATAATATGCTGGGACTAATTGAAGAATGGGGTTTTATTGAAAACAAAGGGAAAACAGATGAATTTCAGGATGCATATGAAATCAAAAACAAAAAAACAAGGTTTGAGGCAACTTTATTGGGCAGAAGGGTTTCACAATTATACCTTGACCCTTATACTGCACATGAGATGATTGAAGCAGTTAAAAAACTGAATGAGCAGGAAAAGACAGAAACATTTTCATTTCTGACAATAATAAGCAATTGCCTGGAGATAAGGCCTTTATTAAGAGTGAGGTCAGCTGAAAGAGATAATGTTGAAGAAGAAATTATGAAAAGGAGTGATGAAATAATTATTGAAAAACCCTACAGTTATGGCTGGGAATATTCTAAATTCCTTAATATAATAAATACATCATTGTTCTTTGAAGACTGGCTTAATGAAAAGGATGAAGAATTCCTGTTGAAAAAATACAATGCAAGGCCTGGTGAGATACATTATAAGATTAATATAGCAGACTGGTTATTGTACAGTGTATATGAACTGACAAAAATATTAAACTACAAAAAACTGCTTAAAGAAATCCTTAAAACAAAGGAAAGGCTGAAATATGGTGTAAAAGAAGAGTTGCTTGCTTTACTGAAATTAAAAGGAATCGGAAGAGTAAGGGCAAGAAAGCTTTACAATAATAAAATCCATGACATAAGAGATATAAAAAAAGCAGAGCTGAAAAAGCTGATAAATATTCTGGGAGAGAAAACAGCCCTGAATATAAAGAAACAGGTCGGTCAGGAATATGAAGAAGAAAATAATAAAAATCAGGAACTTTCAGAAAAATATTTAAAAAAATAAATTCATAGTTATTATGTAAAATGGAAAAAATTGTGGAATTATATGACCCTTATCTCGAAGGCAGAAGGTACGGGCACAGAGGTTTTATTGCGGCTTTGCCAAAAGCAATGGAAAAAGTTGTAAGGGAATTAAACGGTAAAAATATCAACCTGGAAGATGCAATAAAAAAAATCACCCCGACAGCTGAAGGCCTTGGCGGGGAGGCTGAAATTAATGATAAATACAAAGCGATATTTTTTTATATTGGACCTTACTCTTATAAATTATTCAGCTACAAATAGTTAGTAAATTCTTAAATAAAAGTATTTATATAACTGAATTATTTAACAATAAAAATAAAAATCTATTGAAAATGAAAGCCATTATCATTGGGATTGACCCGGGAACAACAACAGCATTTTGTATTATGGATTTCTATGGCAATATAATCAAAAAGGATTCTTCAAAAAGATTCAACCTTAAAAATCTCATAAGGGAAACAACAAAGGCAGGAAATCCGGTGATTATCGGATGTGACAAGGAAAAAGTGCCTGATTTTGTAGAAAAATTCAGGAGAACATTCAACGCAAAAATATACTGCCCCGAACAGGACTTAACCCGAAAAGAGAAAAAAGACATAGTAAATAAATACAGGATAAAAACAAAAAATGAGCATGAAAGGGATGCATGCGCTTCTGCATTAATGGCATATGAGGAAAACCTTGAACTGATAAAAAAGATCATTTCCAATGTGAAAAAAAACAATTTTGAAAAAGAAGATGAGCTTATTTCAGAAGTAATAAAAAAAGAAATGCCTATAAAAAAAGCAATAAACTCCATTAATGAAAAAGACATGAAAAACAAAAAAGAAAAAAAAGAGGATATTAAAACTATGTTAAAAATCAAAAAATCAAAAATAAGAACCATGGAAAACCAGCTGAAGAATAAAGATAAAAAAATCAGTTATCTTGAAGGCATTGTAAATAAACTAAACAAAATAATAAAACAGCTGAAAAATAAAAATAATAGCTATAAAAAAATTATAAAAAAACAGAATAAAAGAATAAATAACCCAACTGAACTTTCAGACAAGAATAATACCTCCCTGATCAAAGAGCTCAAGGAAAAAATAAAATCAAAAGAAAAAAGCATTGATGAAAATAAAAACAGTATCGGTTTATTTTATGATTTTATAGAAGAAATAAATAATAAAACAAAAGAAAACAAAAAAATAATTATATTGAAAAAATTAAAAAACCTTTCTGATAAGGAATTTAAGGAAAAATCATACCTGAAAATAAAAAAGGATGACTTGCTGTTAATAGAAAACCCCAATATCATGAACAAGAATATTATTTATAAACTAAAAGATAAAATAAAGATTATAATTTACAAACAAAAGCCTTCTGCATCTGAAAATTTTATTTATATAAACTATAAAGAATTGAACATGTGGGAAACAGATGATTTTGCATTTGCTTTAAAGGAAAACATTGATGAGGCAATGATAAAAAAAGGAATTCTGAAAGATATTATAAATGAATACAAAAAAGAGAGAAACAAAAATTAATCAACAGAATAAGCCTCATCCCCGTAAAACACAACATTTATTTTATTATTCTTCGGGATTTTTTCCATTTTTTCCCTGTTCTTTACTTTCATAGATTGGTATGTCTCAGGATGTATTATCTCTATGTAAGGCTTTGTCCTGCTTAGTTCAGCATCATATTTTCTAAGTATCTCAAAATCCCCTGATTTTTTTATGTCCTTGTAGAAAAAAGAGGTTTTCCTGTTTTTATTAGTATTATTTTTATCAATCTTCAGGACAGTGATTTTCTTTCCGAGGCTGGTAACCTTATACAAATCACCCTGAAAAACAAAAACATCATTTTTTTTCAGTTCGGGAAATTCCACAAGCACAGTTAATCTGTAAAGATTTTTGCTTTCCTGCTTGTCAAAAGAATGCAGGTTTTCACTTTTTTTAACAATGCCCCCGAATTCCTTTTTTAGTTTTTTAGCCAGGGTATGCATAAAATTTTTTCTTGTTATATAATACTCAACTAAATTTTTCCTGACTTTCTCGTTCGTGATAAAAACCCCCTTATCATTAACTTTTGAAACCTGGGCAATAACAAATTTTATTATTTCGTCATCATAATTCTTTAACTGCAGAATGCCCTCAAAATACTGGCTCTTTATCTGCCTCAGAGCCTTATCTTCCATATTGTTATCTTTCATGATTTAGAGAAATAATAATAATTTATAAAGGTATTTTCTTTACATACACTCTTCTGTTCCTTGGCCCGTCAAATTCACAAAAAAACACCTTCTGCCATGTTCCAAGCTTTAATCTGCCTTCTTCAGCTATTAAAATCTCAGAAACACCGACAACAGAACTTTTTATATGGGCATCTGAATTGCCCTCTGCATGCATATAATCCTCATCATAAGGAACCAACTGCCCCAGTTTTTTGATTATATCCTTTACCACATCAGGATCTGCTCCTTCATTTATTGTAACAGCAGCTGTTGTATGCGGGCAGTACACGATTATTATGCCGTCAAAATCCCCGCTCATAAGACTGTTGATTTTATGAGTAATATCAACCATCTGGTTTCTTTTTTCAGTCTTTATATTAATCTGTTCC
>CAZQLC010000034.1:0-9240 GCA_964594025.1 uncultured Methanosarcinales archaeon | reverse complement strand
AACTGTTGCAAAAGAATTCACAGCACAGATTGTGGTGTTGAATCATCCATCAGTTATCACTGTTGGCTACACACCGGTATTCCACATACATACTGCACAGATAGCAGGAAGAATCAAGGAGATTAAAAAGAAACTGGACCCTAAAACAGGTGAAGTGAAAGAAGAAAACCCTGACTTTATAAAAAACGGGGATGCAGCTATTGTACAGATAGAGCCTGTCCAGCCAGTAGTTATTGAGAGACAGAAAGATGTGCCTCATATGGCAAGATTTGCTGTGAGAGACTCAGGACAAACTGTGGCTGCGGGTATGTGCATTGATTTAATAGAAAAGAAAATGGAATAAATAGAATAAAAAATATATTTTTTTATTTTTTATATCATTTTATCCTTATTACAATTTTTATATAAATCATGATTAACTCGCACTTTTTCATGTAGTAGGCAAAAAGGTGTTTTGGAAATGCAAAAAGCAAGAATAAAAATAACAAGCACGGAAATTGACAAAATCAATGAAGTATGCAACTATATCCTTGATATAGGAGAGAAGACAGGAGTAGTTATAAAAGGACCAATTCCACTGCCTACTAAAAAATTAAAGTTAACTACGAGAAAAAGCCCATGCGGGGACGGAAAGGCTTCTTGGGATCATTTTGAAATGCGTATTCATAAAAGATTAATAGATTTGGGTATAGATGAAAGAGCATTAAGATTGGTGATGAGAGTCCCGATACCCAAAGGCCTTAATATTGAAATTGAAATGATTGAAGAATAAATATAATTCCCCAGTCTTATATTATTAAATATTTTTAAATAAAAAGGTGTGTTTTATGTATGATATTATTATAATCGGGGGAGGAGCTGCCGGATTGACGGCAGGAATATATTCTCAGAGATATAAACTTAAGACAGTTGTTGTTGCAGAGCAGATTGGAGGATTGGCATTAAACGCATATAAGATATGTAATTTTCCTTCTTATTATAATGTCTCAGGCATAGAACTAATGAAAAAAATAGAGGAGCACGCCAGAAAAGAAGGTGTGGAATTTCTGATTGAAAGGGTTGAGCAGATAAAAAAAGAAAAGGATAAATTTACAATTATTACTCCAGAAAAAAGCCTTGAAACAAAAAAAATAATAATTGCAATAGGAACAAAACAAAGAAGGCTGAATTTTGAAAATGGGGATAAATTCCTGGGCAGAGGAATAAGCTATTGTGCAACATGCGATGCTTCTTTATTTAAGGATAAAAAAGTGGGAGTTGTAGGTGGAGGGAACAGTGCACTGACATCAGCCCTGCTTTTAAGTGAGTATGCAGAAAAAGTTTATATTATATACAGAAAAAAAGAATTCTCAAGAGCAGACCCTGCATGGGTAAAGCAGGTAAATGAAAACAAGAGGATTGAATGTGTATTTGAAACCGAAGTCAGGAAGATTATGGGAAAAGATTTCATGGAAAGTGCTGAATTAAACAATGGTAAAATCCTGAAGATTGACGGGCTGTTTGTTGAAGCAGGCTCAATTCCTAATAAAGAAGTCTTATATCAGACAGGAGTAAAAACCAATGAAAACGGATACATCATAACAGATGATGAGCAAAGAACCAATATCAAAGGCATATTTGCTGCAGGAGACATAACCAATAATAAATTAAAACAGATAGTAACATCATGCGCAGAAGGGGCAATAGCTGCATTTCACGCTTACAAAGACATTTCAAAAGAAAGGTCATAAAAACAGGCTATAATTTAATATTAAATAATTAAATAAAATCAAAAAGAGGGATATAAAAATGACAAAAGTAAAAATAGACAAGGGAAAATGCATAGAATGTGGAACCTGTGTAAACATCTGTCCAGAAGGATTTGATATGAAAGATGGAAAAACTGCTGTAAAAAATCCTGATGCAGAATGTGTTGATGGGGCTATAGATGCATGTCCTGTTGAAGCTATCTCAAAAGAAGAAGAATAAAACTATTTTCTGGGGGGCAGATTGTAATATAATCTATTCCTAATATAATAATCATTTATTATTTCTTTTGTTATAGGTTTATCCGAACCTGAGAAAACAAAAAAAGTTTTTTCTGAAACAAAACCTGGATTAAAAACAACAAGGTCCACTGGATTTTTATTTAATGATTCTTTTATCTCAGAGTCATCTTTGTTTAAATAAAGGAATAAATTGAAATTCCTGCAGAAATCTTTATAATCCTGTGTAAGTATTGCTGTCCTTTTTTCTGATTCATTCTTCTTAGTTTCTAATTCAGAAATATAAAAACCAAGTGCCAGTGCCTGTTGGTCAGCTTTAACTATTTTTTTATCTAATTTATATTTATTCTTAAAATCTTTTTTTGACAATCTATTGTTCTTAAATAATTCATCAAAATAAAGGCACAACATCATATAATCCTTTTTATTATAATCAATATCTTTGTTAAGTTCATTAAATCTTTTTTTAAGCTTGTCAACAGACTTCTTATAAAAAAAAGATATATTATTTATTTCCCCCATACAAATATCTAGATTATCACTAAACCTCTGAAGTATATTATCATCTTTTTTGCAGTTTTTAGATATTTTTCTCATCTGGTTTTCCTGTTTTTTAATCCATTCATTTATCCTATCTTGTTTGACATTCTTTTTTTCTATATATCTTGTCAGCCCGGCTGCACATTTAGATAGGTTGTGTTTCCTTTTTTTAATATTTCCTCCACCTTCTTTAAGAAAAAGAATTTTTTTGTCTAAGTAATTTTTCCCGTTTGTAATTTCATTTATAACACCCATAGGAGAAATAACATAATTGTTTTTTATAAAATCACAAGTAATCTTAAAATTTATTCTTTCATCATAATATTCCTGGTTTGAAAAAGATAAAATATTGGCCAGATTATCAAATTCTCCCTTGAAAACACCTCTGGCAATCCCTTTGTCTGGTATGAAAAATCCAGTATCAGGGATAACAACATCATATTTTTCTATGATATCATTTAGATTCATAACTATTGGGGAATAGTAAACGGTATATAAATGTTTTTATATTTAATATCTTATTTCAAAACTCTCAAATGTTTTATTATGCTCCTCTATATTTATATTTGTAACTTTAGCCAGAGAAGGGCCTTTTTTACAGAAATCGATTATTTGGTTTATTTTTTCATCTTCACCGCAGAAAACAGCCTCTACGCTGCAGTCAGGAAGGTTTTTTACATATCCTTTTATGTTTAATTCATCGGCTTTCTTTTTTGTGTAATGCCTGAATAACACTCCCTGAACTTCCCCTTCTATCAAAACCTTTACGCATCTCATTTTAAAGAAAATCATTAATTTTTGGAGTATTTTCCTATTAACTCTGCTTTTTCTATTGTATGGCTCTGTATTTTTTCATCAAATTCCTGTTTTGAGTTTATATCTAAATTATCTATATCCAAAGCATAAACTGTGAAATAATATCTATGCACACCGCTTGGAGGACATGGGCCTCCATAATCCTCCCTGCCAAAATCATTCATCACCTGTTCTCCGGATATCGAATCTTCTTCTATTGTTGTTTTATCCACAGGAATATTATAAACCAGCCAATGAACCCATGTTCCTATTGGAGCATCAGGATCTTTTAAAGATAAAGCAAGACTTTCTGCATTATCAGGTATATCTTCGATTATCAGTTCAGGATTAATATCATCTCCCTTGCATGTAAATTTAGATGGTATATCTCCATTATTTTCAAATTCCTTAGATTTTAATTTCATATTTTCACCCCTTTTAGTCATACATCCACTTAATAATAAACAGATACAAAATAAGATGATTATTTTGTTCATTTAAATCTTATGTTTTTAAGGTTTTTAAAGTTTTTTAATCTAAATCAGAAAAAACAAAAACATTAATAAATCCATAATCCAAAAAATAAAACATGAGGGAGCATTGGTCAAAACTGGGTTTTATATTAGCGTCAATAGGCTCTGCTATAGGCCTGGGGAATATATGGAGGTTTCCGTATATCGTGGGGGAAAACGGTGGAGGTGCTTTCTTAATAGCTTATATTGTAGCAATAATCATATTTGGCTTTCCTTTAATGATTATGGAATTTTCCATAGGTGAAAAATTTAAAGGCTCTGTTGTGACTTCACTTAAAAAAATACATCCAAAAATCAAATATCTCGGCTTCTTTGCTGTTTTTGTTTGTTTGGGAATATTAAGCTATTATCTTGTGATTGCAGGATGGACTCTTGCCTATTCTGTTTTTTCTATATTTACTCAGATTGATTTTACTGATTTTACAAATACATTATATCCATTAGCAATGTTTTTTATTACATTATTGATTATAACTTTTATTGTAAGAACAGGAATAAAAAAAGGAATTGAAAGGGTATGTAATGTTTTATTACCCACATTATTTATTCTGGTCATTTTATTAGTAATAAAAGCAGTGACACTACCAAATGCGATAGAAGGAATCAGGTTTTACCTTACTCCAGACATTAGCTCATTAGTTAATCCAAGAATATGGCTTATGGCAATAGCCCAGGCTTTGTTTTCTTTATCTCTGGGAACAGGTATTTTAATTACATATGGAAGTTACCTGAAAAAAACCAATATACCAAAATCAAGTTTGATTGTAATTATTTCAGACACTTTAATTGCTGTATTGGCTGGTTTTATTATTTTTCCAATAGTTTTTTCATTTGGAATAAATCCTGCAACAGGTCCCCAATTGGCTTTTGTAACTTTACCTAAAATATTCTCATTCATGGCTTTTGGTCATTTTTTTGAAACCATATTTTTCTTATTGTTGTTTATAGGAGCACTTACTTCAGCGATTTCAATGATGGAAGTCGGCACCACTACATTGATAGATGAATTTAAGCTAAACAGAAAAAAAGCCACCTTAATAATCCTAGGCATCATATTTATTGCGGGATTACCCTCTGCTTTAAGTTACAGCAGTTTTAACTTTACGGTTTTCGGGAAAACCTTCTTAGATATGATGGACCATTTATTCGGGGATATATTATTGCCTATATGCGCCCTGATTATGACTACAGGAATTATGTGGTTTATTAAACCAAAAGCATTATTAGAAGAGATCAACAAAGGTTCAAAAATAAAAATACCTTATTTTATTATTCCTGTTTTAAAATATCTTATTCCTGTTTTATTACTTGTTATTGTTCTTATGGAATTATTTTAAAATAAACTATCTTAAGAGCCTTTGCTCTGCATATTTTCTGTCAATAATTAATTCTCCCTTATATTTTCCTGGCTTTTCAAACATGTGCTCTTCAAGGATATCATCTATCTTACCTGATAATGCCCTTGCCCCTATCTTTTCATGGGATGCTTCTTCTGCTATAAGGTCTATTGCCTCATCACTAAACCTTAATTTTATATCATAAATACTGAAGAAATCCACATAATCCCGCAGGGGAGTGTCTTTGCTTTCATTCAATATCTTTTTCAGATGTTCTTTATTTAATGAATGATATTTAACAATTTTCTGCACCCTTCCCATAAGCTCCCTTTTCATCCCGTATTCAACCAGGTCCTCTCTTGATACAGAATCCTTTCTGATTATATCCTCAAATGAGCCCGAAGCTATAAATAATATATGGTTTGTTGTCAATGACAGATTTTTTCCTTTTATCTCAAAAGAATTATCCCCTCCTTCAATGAGCTTCAGAAGCTCTTCCTGCACACCCTCTCCGCTTACATCCTTACTCAAGGTATTTTCAGAGGCTATTTTGTCTATTTCATCAAGATAAACTATTCCCATCTGCGCAAGATAGGGGTTTTCATCTGCCTTATAATATAAATCCATAAGAATGGATTCAACATTTTTCCCCACATAGCCTGTCTTGCTGAACTTTGACATATCTTCCTCTATAAAAGGAATGTTTATCTCTTCGGAAATCTTCCTTAGGGAATAAGTCTTGCCGCAGCCTGTGGGGCCTATAAATATGATATTGGTCTTTGAAGGCGAAGTCTCTTTTAAAGCCTTGTTTATGTCTCCCCCGTTATTTTCAAGCTCATCGTTTATTTTCTTTCTCAATAATCCATAATGGAATGAAACAGCAGAGGAAAGAACCTTTTTTCCCCTCTCCTGGCCTATGATATATTTATCAAGGGACCTTTTTATTTCAAAAGGTATTTTATTGGTTTTAAGTATGGGCTCTATTTTTCTTATTGTCTCTTCCTTATTTTTGTTTATTATTATGCTGCATGATTTATTTGGATTTAACTCATTGAAAATCAGGCTCTCAATCTCTTTTTTTGTTTTATCATCATATTTCCCAATCTCTTTTTCTGACTGTAAATATAATCTTGAAAAATAATCATAGCCATGGTCAACTATGTCCTGGGGATTTTCAAAAACAAATTCATTTTCATTTTTTCCCATATCTCTTACATACATAGCCATCATATAATCTATAAAGTTCTTTTTTTCAGATTCCAAATCAATATTTTCTTTATCAATCTTTATATTACTAAGATTTTTCATATTTTCTATTATATTTTTGCTTAAACCCATAGAATAATAGAGATTGGCTAATTTTTTATTTTTTTCAGGAATTTTATTAATATTATCATGTTCCATATTACTATATCTGATAAAATTATTTGTGATAATTTCACAAAGGGAGTTTAATTCTTTTGGCAAAAAATAACTGTTGTCGCTATATCTATGGAGGTAATTAAAGAAATTCATTTCTTTCAGTTTTTCTATAGCTTTTTTCCTTTCATCATCCACAGATTTAGTCGGTTCCATTTTAATAATAAAAAAGAAAATAAGTTTTATGTTAATTTTGGTCTAAAATATCACCATGAAGGCCGCCTTCGGCTATCCTTATATCTGCCTTATTTTTAGCCTCTCCTCCCCCGTTATAAAATAACTGCTCTATTTCCATAGTTCCCAGGTCAAAATTTTTCATCTGCTCATCATTATACATTTCCCCATTTAAACAGGAAAGATTTTCCTCGTATTTTTTGGTTTGCTTGGTTATGCCGTCAAACACAGTATAAAGCATATTATCCATTATCTTCCTGAATTTCCCTATATGATTCATCATATCGCCGTTTTTTTCAGTTACAGATGTGGTTTCTATTATAAGGTCCTTACATATCTCCCCCAGATATAAATAATCATCCAGAACATCTGAGTTGTGTTCGCATATCTGAATCTGTATGTCAAAGTTTCTTACCACATTATTTATTACTTTATACATTTCATAAGTCCTGTTATAAGAACTTGAAAATCTCTTTTTCTCATTTTCCAGTTTTTTCTTATTTTTCAGAGAATTTTTTAAAATAGTCTCCAGCTTTATCCTTTTTTTAGGGCTGACTCTTTGTATTACTCCTTTATCTATATTTTCCAGGTCTGCTTTATAATTTCTTATTCCGCAATCAATCCTGTTTATTGTGTTCTCATAATCTTTTATCAGTTTCTCATATTTGAAATTGCTTTCTTTTATATTGAACTTTTTTTTCTTTAATATCTCCAGATTCTGTTTTCCCTTGTATAAATTTTCTTTTACTTCCTCTTTTAATTCCATCCCATACTCCATACACAATCCCAACTCATTTTTCGGGGAAATATCAACTTTTTTAATTACTTTTTTTGAAAAAACTGCATTTTTTATTATGTCCCATAATGTTTTGGTTCCCTGCTGGATTATTCCCGGCTTCTCTTCATATTCTACCTTGTCCTTGGTTAGTTTTTCATAGAGGCTTTCCATTTCAGCAGTTTTATTATTTATTTTTAGTTCTCTCTTTCTTTCATTAGCAACTAAATCCTCTGCCTCTCTTTTATATTTATTAATCTCCTGCTGATCATAACCGATTTCTTTCTCTATTCTTTTTTCTATCTCATCAACACCAATATCCCCTTCTATTATTAATTTTGTATAAGGCGACATATACTCATCGCCTTTATTATAAGGCTCCCCAGAATCCGGCTTATTATTAATTCCCTGTTCCAGATTATCTTCCAGAGATGCGGTTTTTTCATCCATTCTTATCATCCCCCACATTATTTTTATCTTTATAATAATTATTTATATCATAGATCTTCTTTGCTGAATATCCAAGTGCCCCTACGACATAGAGCCATTCAGGTCCGGGCAGCCAATCTAAACCAGGAGATGTTGCTGCAAATGACCCCAATATGCCCAAAGAAAGTTTAATGTATTCATTCTTTATTCCCTCAGTCATTTGGAAAAAAGCAGTATTTGTCTTATTCAGCCGTTCTTCAAGCCTTTTTCTTTTTTCCTCAGTATTTTTTTTCAATCTTTCAGTTAATTCTTCCATCCTTATCACCCGTTTATATTATTTATCTGATCCTCTAAAATTGGTGTTTTATGAAAATAATATTTTATTGTTCCAATCAAGCCCAAACGCTTATAATCCAGTTTTTCCAGATAACTTTTATTCCAAAGCTTTATTTTATGGGCATTGGCGTATTGTTTTGCTCTTTCAACATAATCCTGGTTTGTAACCATAATCCCTCTTGAAGAACTTATATTTAATAATTCCAAAACCCCCGCAAACTTAGCCATTTCCTCAAGTGAGACATTTGAATTGGTTTTGTATTTGCATTCAAAATATGTCTTTCTCACAATGCCTGCTGTAATATCAATCTGGTATATCGTGTTTCCTGTAACTGGTTTTTTTCTTTTCAAAACGACATTGTGCCTGAGATTATTATAGCCAAGGTCATTAAGTAGGTTATAAGTCCATATCTCGAATTTCCTCCCCAACTCTATTGTATTCATTTTTATTATACTCTTTATTTACGGTTTCTTCAATCCTTGATTCTCTTATGTAAGGTTGTTTGAGATCTTTTCCATTTAATTCGGCAACACAGCCTTTGAAAGCAAAATAAATCATTGCCCCTATTGCTGCATACCTAATGGCTTTTTTTATCAGTGTCATTTTAATTGAATTTTTTATACATATCTGCGCCGAAATCCTTTATTTCATCCTGAAGATTGTCAAAACCTTTTTTTAGGTATTCCTGAAAATCATTCCATTTGTTTTTAAAATTCTCACCTTTACTTCCAACATAACCCTCGGGCCTTACTATTCTTTCAATACCCTTCTCTGTATTTACAAGATAAAGGGCTTTCTGATCCTTTTTTACCCTTATTTCAAGATTATAATTATCCAGATCGTCAACTGTTTCAGAAGATTTGGGGCACATTGCGTATCTGATATGATTATCAGTCCATCTTTTTACATTTTTCAT
>CAZQLC010000033.1:1368-9419 GCA_964594025.1 uncultured Methanosarcinales archaeon | reverse complement strand
TATCCCCTAATATTGCAATTACCCTATACCAACCAGACAGGAGATTATTTTATTGAGCTGAATAATTATTATGGAGATTATTCAAAAACTCTGAGAAAAAATTACACAGTATCCAACAGCATAACTATTCAGATTGAAGGGGATGATGATTTCACAACAGGAAAGTCAACAGTACTGGCTGCTAATGCTGAAAAAGGAATACCTCCTTATGAATATGAATGGGACTGCCCTTCAGGATTAACCTGCAAAAACATAGGCAACAGCTCTTTAAAAAATATAACCTCAACTAATATTGGTGAGTATGAGATTACCATTACAGCAACTGATTCAGAAGGCAATGCAAAAACCGAGAGCTTTGAGATAGAAGTTCTTCCATACAGGTATTTGACTGTGGTTGTAAAAGAAAAATACACAAACAATTCAATAAAGGATGCAAACGTCGAGGTTGGGGATTTAAGCAAAAAAACTGATTCTCATGGAACGGCAGTCTTTAAATTAGAGGATGATGAGTATGATGTTTATGTTCTGAAAAGCGGCTATGGCACATATATCGATTCTGTTGACCTGGATGAAAACATAACCCTTAATGTAAGGATTAGTATCCAGGATATTGAAGTCCCTGAGATTACATTAATAACAAAAAACAACACTGTTTTCTCAGATGAGGAGTTCAGCCTTAAATACAGGGTTGAGGATATTTCAGCAGTTGACTGTAACTTATATGTTGCTGATGAGGGCAGTGAATGGTTTTCCCTGATTGCCACAGAAAAAGCTGTAATAAATTCACAGGAAAGAAGCTTTGTTTTAAACAAGCCGGTTGGCTATTACAAATGGAAGATAGAATGTATGGATAATAACAAGAACAGCGCTGTTTCAGATGAGATGTTTTTCTCTGTCATGGATATAGGTGGTGAAAAAATTGAGGCAGATTCAAAAATAACTGAATTAGACAATCTTCTTGACAGGATTGAGCAGGAATTTGATTTTGATGAAAAAGAGATAGCTGAGGCTTTAGGCATAAAAGAGCAGATAGAGGATTCCCTGAGAGATATAAGGACTGCAGAAGGCAATATAAACAATATAAAATTCAGGAGGGACCTGAATATTACCCAAAAGCAGGATCAGATACAGAAACTTGAGGAAAAGATAAACAAAGCAGGCTCCGGGCTGATAAATGATATCACTATAAAAAACAAGAAGAGCTATGTCAAATATATAAGGGATGATTCCCTGAAAGATTTTTTGGAAGAGTACTTTGATGCAAAAGGCATTGATTACAGCTCCAGATTGTTTTATATGATAAAATCACAGCAGTCCATGATTACAGTTTCAACAAAGATAAGGCAGGTTAATCTAATTTATGAAGACAAGATAAAGCCAGTTACAGTTGTTATAAAGGAAATAAATTATGGGAACAATTCAATTATTGATGATAATAATGAGAAATCCGATTATAAACTGGTGGAAAGAATACCTAAAAATGTTTCACTTTCAACTGAAAACATGGTTTTCATAAATAAGGCAGGCATAATAAAAGAAGACCCCATTATAGAATTTGATTTATCTGAAAAGATAGTCTATTATTTTGAATCTGAGAAACCCCTGGACAGGATGGAAGGTCTTGATACTGTGATCGTTCCTTCAAATCCTGAAGAGATGGCTTCTCAGATTACAGGAAACTTTTTTTCAGACATAGAATTCGAAATGCCTTCCCTTAAGGTTATTTTGATTACTGTTCTTTTGATTTTAGTATTATTCTATGTAGCTGCCTCTCTTGGATGGCTGGAGAAATTAAAGGTATTATTCATTAAAATATTCGGAAAAAAACAAATGGAGCAGGTAAATGAGCTTATCAATGAGTCATTTAATTATCTGGAGAAAGATGATATTGAGAAAGCTGCCATGATTTACCGTGAGATAAGGCTTTTTTATCCTGACCTGGGCAGTCTGGTCAGAGATAAGGTTTATGATGATATAACTGGATTAAGAAATGAACTTGACCTGAAATATATGAAGTCAAGGTTTGACAAGATACTGTTTTTCATGGATAAAAATGATCAGAATAATGTTCTTGCTGAGAAAATGAAGATAGAAAGAACATTTGAAAACCTTGACCCTGATTACAAGCTCAAAATAGAATATGAGCTAAAGGAAATAAGAACACAGCTGGATGAATTTGAAAAAAGGAATAAGGTATAATTAATATATAAAACTCATAAAGATGGAAAGAAACAGGACACTGGATGACCTTAAAAAGGGAAGAAATTATCATAAGCACAATATAATCTATACAATTTACATAGCTGTAATGATAGTTCTGGTTTTTATAAGCCTGGTTTTTGTAGCCAAGTATGTGGGGTATTATTATCATGCAGGAGAAGCGGGCTATATTTATGAAACCAACCTTATCATAAAAAGGCCTGCTGAAATATGGGCAGGAGTTTACGGCATGGCTGTAAGGGTTCCGGGATATACGAACCAGCAGGATGAGGATATAGAAGGGAATGATATGGTGGAGAAGAACCTTCTTTTTAACTGCCTGCAGTCAGATATAGAGAATGAGGTTTATGCCTCTTTAACCCATCCGGATAATATTGACTGGGACACAATACAGGAGGCAACAACAGATGATGTTGATGATTATTTAGGCACAGGGGGAACAGGTCTTACCTCTGCAGCCAATACCTACACCCAGACCGGGTCAGTTGATGTAGGGACCACACAATTAAGCCCCCCCATAACATATACTTATGATCAGAGCAATGAGTCATTTACTGGTTTTGATACTGGTATCTTAAAAGACTGGAGCGGGCATCTTATTTATTTTGCCCATGTAAAAAATTTTACACATGGATTTGATGACCGCATATATAATTACCAGATAATACTCCCTGTAAAAAACAACACTGAGGAAACTTTTTATTTTTTCACTGACCCGAATGATGTATGTCCTGCAGGTGAAGGTGAGTTGAATAATCCGGGCAATATAATAGGTAATGTTACCTCTGATACAGGATTGCCTCTGGAAGATGTTATCGTTGATGTGGGCGGCTATACTACTGCTTCAAATGCAGATGGTTTTTACAACCTGTCTGTACCCGGGAACACTTATAATCTTTATGCAGTCAAGACTGGTTATGAGGTGTATTATAGTGATAATATAACAATTGTTCCTTTTAACACCACAGTCCATGATATTGTGATGACATTATACCGGCCTCCGCAGCCTGAAAGGCCACCCTTCACAGATGTGGGGCCTGGCCAGGATGACGGGCCCGGGGAAATACCTGAAGTGCCTATTCTTGAGAAACCCAAGGAAATAGAAGGCACAGATTACATAATATCAGTAACTGAGATAAACAGAAAACTGCAGATTGGGAATTTTTTACAGGAGCAGGTAATATTTTACAGCTATAAGGAAAATGCAGTTTCATTAGGTTTTGAGATTGAGGGCAATTTAACTGACATGATTGAACTTGACAGGGAAAGCCTTGTTTTGAGCCCGAATTCCCAGGAAAAATTAACCCTTACCATATTCGGAAAGGGTGACCCGGGAGATTATAACGGCACTTTGGTTATTACCGGAGGGATAAATGAAGAGATACCAATACATATTGAATTGCTGGATAAGGAAAAACTGTCTATCCAGGCATTGATAATTGATTTGGTTGCTGAGGATAAGATTACACATCCCGGAAATAAGATGAGGTTCATGACAGATTTAAAGAATATGCTGACAGACCAGCAGTATCCTGTAACTTTGTTTTATACAGTCCAGAATGCTGAAGGAAATGAGACTTTATGGACAAGTACAAGCAATGTTTTTTTGCATACCTCTTTTTCATTATTAAAAAATTTTGAGGTTCCCAAGGATATGGACTCCGGGGAGTATATAATAAGGGTTACTGCCCATTATTTGGGATTAAGTTCAGGGGCAAGCACAACCTTTAAAGTGACTATGCCTTTTTATCTGTATTCAATATTCGGAATTATAAGGGTCTGGCAGTTGATTCTGATCATTCTGGCAATAGCTTCTGCTGTCATGGGAATATGGACATACAAAAAGAAAATTGAAGAGAGAAAAAAATATCATTTAAAGGTTGATTATAATGAGCTGCCTAAGCCAGGCCCGAATTCATTATATGTGGGAAAGATTGCAGAAGTCAATAAGAAAACTTATTTTAATATGCAGAAATTCACAACACATACCATTATTGCAGGGGCTACAGGAGGCGGAAAATCATTTACTGCTCAGGATTTGATTGAGGAATTGCTGCTGAAGGATATTGCTATAATTGTTTTTGACCCTACAGCACAATGGTCAGGAATGTTAAGAAAGCTGGATGACCCCAGCATAAAGAGGATGTATCCTTTATTTGATATGAACCCTAAAGAGGATACAAGAGCCTTTAACGGAAATATAAGGCAGGTTGAAAATGCACTTGAAATCATTGACATAAAGAAATACATGAAGCCTGGGGAACTCCAGGTGTTCACCCTTAATAAGCTGGATCCAAAGGATATGGATATATTTGTAGCAAACACAATAAAAGAGGTTTTCCATGCTAATTTTGATGAATCCAGAAAATTAAGGCTTGTTTTGGTTTATGATGAAGTCCACAGGCTGTTGCCAAGGTTCGGGGGTTCTGGTGAAGGGTTTATACAGATTGAAAGGGCATGCAGGGAATTCCGTAAATGGGGAGTTGGTGTTTTTTTAATATCTCAGGTTCTTGCAGACTTCGTGGGTGAAATCAAGGCTAACATAAACACTGAGGTGCAGATGAGAACAAGAAGTGAGAATGACCTGAACAGGATTAAAACAAAATACGGGGAAGAGGTTTTGCAGTCTTTGGTAAAAGCAAGTGTCGGAACAGGAATGGTTGAAAATCCTGCTTATAACAGAGGTAAGCCTTATTTTGTAACATTCAGGCCTATAATGCATTCTGTAACAAGATTGTCTGATGAGGAGCTTGATAAATATAATCAATTCAATAAGTCAATTGACCAGCTGCAGTATGAGCTTGAGCAGTTAAAGGAATTGGGCGAGGATGTTTTTGACCTGAACCTTGAACTGAAACTGGCAACCAATAAATTAAAAGAAGGCAGTTTTAACATGGTAAAGATTTATCTGGATGGTTTGGAGCCAAGAGTCAAGAAAACATGGAGCAAGCTTGGCAAAGAGCCTAAGAAACTGAAACTAAAACTTGCTGATATAGATGAAATCAAGGCTGAAGTGGAGAAGGCTAAAAAGGCCAGAAATGATTATGAAAAAGAGCATCCTGAAGAAAAACCCAAAGAAGAAAAAGAGGATAAGAAAAAACTGAAATATGATATTACTGTTCCTTTTGATAAATCTTTAGAATTTAAGAATGGTGTTACAGTAACCTCATTGCAGGAATTAGTGGATGTTCTGCCTACCTTAAGCGGCTCAATCTATAATGAGCACATAAATGATGAGCATAATGATGTTGCTGACTGGATTGAGAAAACCTACAATGATAGTGAACTGGCTTCGAAGTTAAGGAATGGAAAAAGCAAAAAAGAGATGATGGATGTTTTAAATGAGGATAAAGCCAAGAACAACAAGCCCATGGAACTGACTGCAGGCTCAACTGATAAAGAAAAAGAGCCAGAAGAAACCAAAGCCAAAGAGCCTGAGAAAAAAGAGGAAACAAAAGAGCCTGAAGAAGAGAAAAAGCCTGAAAAAGAAAAAGAAGAAACAAAAAAAGAAGAAAAACCAATTGAAGAGGAGAAAGAAAAAACAAAAGAAAAAGAGAAAAAAGAGGAAGAAAAAAGTGATAAAAAAGAAACAAAAGACTTATGGGGAGCTTTAAAAGAAGAATTAGACAAAAAAGGCTCCCTGGATGATAAGCTGAAATTACTGCAAAAAGCTGAAAAAGAAAATCCTGATAATGTCAATATCAAATTTTCAATAGCCAGCTTATTCCACAGGAACAAGGATTATGACAAGGCTGAGAAGAAATACAAAGAAGTCCTGAAAATAAACCCCGAAAGTGAAAAAACCCTGTTTTATCTTGGCGGTGTTCTGAGATTGGAGAACAATTACAAGGAAGCCGCTAATTATTTCAAAAAGTTACATAATTTAGAGCCTGAAAACAGATTAGTCAGTTTATTGTTTGAGAGCACAAAGAAACTAGCTGAAGAAAGCTGATATGGATAAACTAAAATGGTAAAAAGAATAAAAGACTCAAAAAAGTATTTTTACTGCAGTAATGGAAGAGTTGCCAAAGACCTGAGCGAGTTGATGGTAATACTGGAAAAATATTCTGAGAAAGATTTCAAAAAACATTTAAATCAGAATAAAAATGATTTTGCCAACTGGGTAAAGGATGTTTTTGAGGAGGATAAGCTGGCCAGAAGAATTTCATGGGCCCAGACAAAAGAGGAAATCATAGATGAGCTGAATTATTTTTTGAAATTCGGAGAGACAATAAATGAAAAACCATCTGCTGAATCAAGGGCAAAAGATGAAAAAAAAGAGGAAGAGACAGAAGATGAATCAATAAAAAAAGAGCTTGAGGGTATAATTAAAAGCATTAAAGAAAAGACAAATATATATAAGTATGATTTGAATAATCCTGATAAGTATGAAGAACTTATTGATTTTTTCAAGGGCATTATCCAGGATTTCGGGCAGGTTATAAGCAGGTATAATAAAATAAAAAAAGATACAACAATACCCAGGATTATGATGGGAAATATAAAGCCCAAGATAAAATGGGCTCTGTGCGACAATAAACCAGAAGAAATAAATAAGATAAAACAAATGTTATTAAACACAGGAAAAGAATTAATGGAAGTTGGTGAGCAAGAGGTTTTGGATATAAAAGAGGAGATTATTAGAAGGTTAAAAAAAGAGGGAATCAGCATTGTATGCTGATAAAAACTTAAGATGATTAATAATATAATAATTTGTTAAAACTGTTTGAACAAGCTTAAAATAAAAAGAGGTGAACCCATTTGTTTGGCAAGAAAACAAAATCAGCTGAGGATATGATTCAGGAGAATCTCGAAGAGGCTGAAAAAACATCTGCAGCTGAAGGCAGTGATGATAACAAGCAGGTTTCCCCTAATCTTGATATAGAGATTACCAAGATAATGTCTCAGCTGGAAGCCCTCAAAGAGGTAAGAAAGACTAATTCTGAGCGTTTTTCCCAGTTAAATGAGCAGATAGGGGAATTAAGGGGCAATATAGCTGATATAACCAGGAGCATGTCAGATGTTGAGATTTCTTCAAAAAAGGCAGTGGATAAGGTCGAGGCTGTGCAGCCCCAGATTTTGTTAAGTGAGGAGCAGAAAATAGAAGGCAAGGTTGAGGCTTTAAAAGCAAATGTCGAGGCAAATGAAGCTATGATGAGGGATGTCATGGAAGAATTGAAGAAAATAAAAGGGCAGATGTCTTTTTACAAGGGCACAGAACAGATTGTTAATCTACATAAGGAAATAAAAAACGAGCTTATGGATATAAAAAAGGTGGAAGCTTCAACAATGCAGCATGCTGATAAGGTTGAGGATATTTTTGTTGAGGTTGAAAAGAAGTTTTCTGAATTTGAGAGCTTTTCTGATGACCTGAAAATACTGAGAAGGGAAATGGAAAAGATACAGGGCAGTTTTGATAAGATGAAAGTCCAGATTGATAAAAAAGCAGCCCAGAATGAGGTTGTGGACCTTATGAATAAATTTAATTCATTTGAGAAGCATACAAGGAACATACTGAAACTCCTGGATGAGCGTTCCCATAACGTAAGGTCTGAGATAAATACGAGGCTGATGTCTTTCAGGAAACTTATCAAAGAGCTGGAATCAAAAACCAAAAAAGGCTCAATAAATCTGGATGATATAGTAAAGCCAGTGGAAAAAACTGAGGAGATTGAGAAAAAGAAGACAGAAAAAGGAGGGATTTTTTCAAGGTTTAAGAAAGGAAATAAACCTGATAAAGGCAAGGAAAATGCAGAAGGAAATGATGAAGCAGGAGCAGATGCAGCAGAAGAGAAAAAGCCTGAGGAAGAAAAAGAAGAAGCAAAAACAGA
>CAZQLC010000033.1:0-1268 GCA_964594025.1 uncultured Methanosarcinales archaeon | reverse complement strand
GAAGACAAGGAACAGGATGATAAAAAATCATCTTCTAAAAAATCAAAAGAAAAACAAAAATAATAAAAATTATTAAAAGTACAAAAAAACCAGAAAGGAATAAAAATGGCAGACTCTGTATTCGGCGATGTTAAGGAAGGAAAGGAATTTGTTACAGATACGGGTGAGAAAATAAAGAATATGGAAGAGCTTATATCTAAAATAAAATCAGATGATGCCTTTTTTAAAAAGCATGTTGATGAAGAGAAAAATGATTTTGCTTTCTGGATAGAGGAATGCGTAAACAGTGATATTGGCTCTGACCTGGGGATAATAAAAGATAAGGATGATTTTTTAAAATCTTTAGACAAAAAAATCTCCAAGGCCAAAAAAGAGAAGAAGATGTTCAAAGAAGAAATAACTGATGGTGAATTTATAAAGACAGAGGAACTAAACAAAAAACTGGTGCCTGAGGAAAATGAGACCCTTGAAGAGGACAAGGTGCCTGATGCAGAAAGGTTTTCTGATGTTATTGAAAAAATGGGCGAGGAAATAAAAGAAGGCTTAAGCAAGTCCGGCAAAAAAAAGAAAAAATAAATAAGAACATAGCAATTGCAATAAAAATGGGCATACCTGAAGACAAAGCAAGAACTATGGCAGAAAATACAATACCTAAACTCAAAAGATGGATGAAATGAATTTTCAAGACACCATTAAAACATGGAACAAAAAGCCTAAGGAGTTAGTTGAATTTTTAACTAAAACTATTCTCAAGGATAAAAAGCTTTTTTCACAGCTTATAGAGGCCTTAAAAAGCGGAAGTGATGTTGACAAAGGAACTTGTGCAGATGTCATGAAGCATGTTTCAGCAGAAAAACCTGAACTTTTTTTGCCCCATATTAATGACCTAATAGGTTATATCAATTATAAAGCTCCACGGGTAAAATGGGGAGTTCCTGAATCATTTGGAAATATTGCGAAGAAATATCCCAAAGAAGCTGAAAAAGCTGTTCCTAACTTATTAAAAAATACTATCGAAAATAAAGATAACACAACAGTAATAAGATGGTGTTCAGCTTATGCTTTATCAGAGATAGCAAAATCAACAAAAAGTAAAGAACTAATAAAAAAGATTGACACCATATCAAAAAAAGAAACAAATAATGGTGTGAAAAATGTTTATCTTAAAGCTCTAAAGATAATAAACAAAGAATAAGACGCTCCTTCTATTCTCTTTTTTAGAAAAAAGAAACAAAAAATCTGGACTCCCCCTCGTCCTTCGGACATAT
>CAZQLC010000032.1:0-9420 GCA_964594025.1 uncultured Methanosarcinales archaeon | reverse complement strand
GTTATAATATTTCATTGGTTGACAATAGTGCAAAGCCAATGGATGAAAAAAAGGTTCTTGGTTTTCTTAAAAAAAGAAAAGGCCTTCTTGATGGTGTTGTCATAACAGGAGGAGAGCCTTTGCTGCAGAAGGATTTAATGGAATTTATAAAAAAAATAAAATATATGGGCTATGATATAAAATTAGATACAAACGGGACAAGCCCAGGGAAATTAAAAGAGCTGATAGATAAAAGGCTTATAGACTATATAGCCATGGACATCAAAGGCCCAATAGAAAAATATGAATTGATTGCAGGAGTGAAGGTTGATAAGGATAAGATAAAAGAAAGTGTTGAGATTATAAAAAAGTTTCCTGCCCATGAATTCAGGACCACTGTTGTTCCTGATTTGCTGAAAAAAGAAGACATACTAAAGATAGCAGAATGGCTTAAAGGGGCTGATAAATATTACCTTCAGCAGTTTGAGAAGAAAGATACAATGATAGACAAGTCATTTATGGAAAAGAAAAAATATACTATAAAGACCCTGCATGAGTTTGTTGACATGATAAAAGACAATTTCAGGGAATGCAGTTTAAGGGCAAGCTGATAAAAAACAGGAGAAATAAAAACATATATAAACATCTTTTCTAATTAAATGAATACAATGGTATTAGAGTCATTAACAAATCCCTTCAATGCAGAAAAAAGGCCTTCAAGCCTGATATTTCTCGGATTTTTGTATTCAACATTAGCAGCTTTCCTGTCTTTATGGATTTTCAGGCAGTATTCTAGTTTAATAGTTGTTTTCCTGACAACCATGGCTGCTGTTCCCCTGATGTATAATATTATAAAAATGGAGGAGGAAAAGGACCTTACAGATTTGAATGAGCATTTTCTTTTCAAGGAGCATACAAAGGCATTAAAAGCATTTATGTTTCTGTTTTTAGGGATAACCTTGGCCTTGAGTTTCTGGTATGTTGTCCTGCCTTCCGGAACAATCAGCATTCTTTTTGAATCCCAGGCCAGCACAATAAATGCGATAAATTCCCCTAATATGGTAAGTGCAAAGGCATCATCAAGCCTGAATGTATTCTTTCATATATTTTCAAACAATCTTAAGGTTCTTGTTTTCTGCATATTGTTTTCCTTTCTTTATGGTGTGGGGGCGATATTTATTCTTACGTGGAATGCCTCAGTGGTTAGCACAGCCATAGGCAATTACATAAGGTCAGGCATAGCTTCAATTGCAGCCATGGGAGGAGCACTGAAGATTGCTTCTTATTTCAAGGTTATTTCCCTTGGATTATTTAAATACAGCATCCATGGGCTTCCTGAGATATTTGCGTATTTCATGGCAGGACTTGCAGGAGGGATTATTTCAATAGCAGTTATAAGGCATGATTTCGGGACAAGAAAATTTGAGCATATTGTCCTTGACTCAGCAGATTTGATTTTAGTCAGCCTGCTTATATTATTTATTGCAGCATTATTAGAGGTTTATGTTACACCAGT
Source organism: uncultured Methanosarcinales archaeon (assembly GCA_964594025.1). Lineage (GTDB taxonomy): Archaea > Nanobdellota > Nanobdellia > Woesearchaeales > UBA9642 > JAFGLI01. The sequence goes on along the minus strand of CAZQLC010000032.1, from coordinate 7,925 downwards.
TATTTTCTAGGGAGATAGCACAAAATTTATTAATTATTGCTGTTTTATATAATATAAAATGATAAAAGATCAGCCTAAGAACAAAACAATTAGCCCGTTCTGGTTTTCCTTATTTTTATTCTTTTGTCCTATTGAATTATCTTCATATTCTTATCTGAAAAATTATGACTGGAATACAAAGAGCAATAAGAATTTCAGCCTGATAAAAGAAAATCCTCTTGAAAAAAGATTAAATAATGAGTTTTCTTTTTATTTTCCATCAAAAGACAGCTCATTCCAGGAAAGCCCTGAAAAAGCAAGGGTTGAAAATTATCTTGAATCCATTTCCAAAGAATATGCCCTGCAGGAGTATATAAACGAGATTAATAAGTCAATTAAGAAGCTTAAGCCTGTCTCCAAAAGTTTCCCGTTATTTTCCTTCTGGTGAATCTTAAAAAATCAGCCCAGAAGCTTAAGCCTTCCGGGAGAAACCTCATATATTTCCCCTTCTTTTAACAAGTCCTCAAGATATAATTCTGTTTCTTCAGATTCAATCATTTCTATGATTTTGTTTACAGGAGCCCCCTTGCCTTCATCAAGCCGGGTTATTATTTCAATTATTTTTTTATGAAAATCAATCTTCCCTTCAGGCACGGTCATCTTCTCCACTTTCATCCTGTTTTTTTCAAAAGCGACCTTTTTTTTGGAATCCAGTTTTTTCTTCCTGTATTCAATCCATTTTTTGTCTTTGATTTCTTTTATGATTTCAGGAACCATGTAAATATTATTATTGAATTCCCTCGGCCTTCCTATTGCCATAACCAGTTCTCCTATTTCCCTGCTGTTTATTATGCTGTTTCCTTCCTCAAAAACCCTAAGCTCTATCTTTTCTGTTCCGTCATCTATTGTGAGGATATTTTCTTTTTTCTCTACAATTACTCCAATTATGCTAGCCCTCGATATATTGCCGTAGCAGGTCTTTACATAACTTGATTCCCATCCCTTGGTTCTTACAAATTCCCCTTCTTTGAGGTTTTTTATCCAGCATTCATATGATGTTTGCCTTGGCATATTAAAAGAGAAAAATAATCAAATTTAAAAAATTTGTTTTTCTTAGAACAAAAACATTCAGTTATTAAACCTTACTTATAAAACCAGGTTTAGGACTAAAGATGTCCCCTGCCCTTTTCAGTTTCTGTATGATCTCTTCAGCTTTTTCCTCGCCTACATCCTTTATCTTTGCCTCTTTTATGACATCATCTATCGGAATGCTTTTCCCTATTGTGTTTTCAAGATCATTGATTATATCTTTCACAACTGAAATATGCGACCTCTGTGATGCTGTTATTCCTGTGCTTATCTTATCTATATCTATTCTTCCTGTTTCAGGATCTATTCCCACCTGTGATAAACAGAAATGTATAAGTTCAATGGCTCTTCTGGCATCTTCTTTCAATACCTTGTCCCTGAGGAATAGCTTGGCAGAGGATTCACTTAACCTTATCAGTGCCTCTAACTGTCTTGGTGATATAGGAACTGAATGAATGGCTCCTCCTTCCTGCTCTGTTTTTGTTGAGGATCTCATCTTTACATAATAATCCCTTATCTCTTCAAGGGCTTCATCAGTCAGTTCAGGAACTATATTTTGCCGGGCATATGCAAAATACCTTTTCAATAAATCTGTGTCAATAGGACCTTTGTTTGCATTTTTGTCTTTATGCAGGTTGAGGACAAAACTTGCTAATTTCTCATCCTTTTCCTTATCAGGCAAGTCCCTTATAGGAAAGATAAGGTCAAACCTGTTTATTAGTGTTGAAGGTAAATCTATTTGTTTTGCTATAATCTCATAAGGGTCAAATCTCCCGAACTTGGGGTTTGCTGCTGCAAGCACTGATGTCTCTGCTCTTAATGTTGCCTGTATATTTGCTTTGTTTATAGATACTGTCTGCTGCTCCAGTGCCTCATGCATAGCACTCCTGTCTTCAGTGCTCATTTTGTCAAGTTCATCCAGGCAGCATATTCCTCCATTAGTTAAAACCAAGGCTCCTGCTTCAAGAGCATATCCTCTCATGAACTCATCTTTTACAACACTGGCTGTCATACCTGCGCCGCTTGCCCCTTTTCCTGAAACATATCTTGATTTAGGGGCTATTATGCTTACTCTTTTCAATAGCTGAGATTTGCCAGCACCCGGATCCCCCACTAATAATATATGTATATCCCCTCTTGTTATATTTTTATCTTCCCTTTTTTTTCTTATTCCCCCCATCATCTGTAATACTAATGCCTCTTTTACCTTATTATGGCCGTAAATAGAAGGTGCCACAGAATTCACAAACTGCTGGTATATGTTTTCCTGTTTGCTTAATTTTATTATCTTTTCTTTATCCTTTTTACTCAATTCAAGTTCACTGAATTCTTCTGCTACTGGCTCTGTATGGTTGGAATCCATCATTAAGTCAAATCTTATGCTTTTTGCCCCTGTTCTTAATTCAATAGGAATCTCTCTGATATAGCCTATAATAATAATTTTCCTTCCGGGGTTGGTCTTTTTTTCACTTATAGGACTCACTAAATCATTTTTCAGGAAAACATCCAGTCTTTTGGGCTGTTCCCCTCCTGTTAAATCTTCAGGTACCTCCTCCACAACTATCTTCTGAGCGTCAATCAGCTCCTTATCAATAAGTTTGAATTTTCCCATTCTGCCACATGGGCATTTGTTTGGTTCCCTGAATTTATTGCTTATTTGTAATACCCTTATCTTATTACCACAAGAAGGGCATTCAAACAATGCAGATGTAACCTGGGGCCTTACATCAGACTTCTGCCTTACAATCCCCTCTATCTGTATGAGTTTTCCAAGATGCTTGCTTCTTATGTCCCTTATCTTTATATGCTGGCTTTCAGGCAGGTTCCTGAACCTTACCTTGAAATTCCTTATGTCCTTGTTGAAATCAAATTTTTCGACAGCTATCTCTGCCGCCCTTATGACCTCTTCAGGCTCTTCAATCAATAACTCAGAAAGCTCAATATCAGATTTACTTAATTCATTGAAGTCAATAACTATAAAATGATTGTCTTTACTTATCTGCTCAGCTAATTCATTATGCAGCTTTTTCTCAAAAAATTCATAAAACTTATTTATCTGCTCCTGGACTTCCATTTTTCATCTTTATTTTATTATTTAATTAATCCTTTTGCTAAAAATCCAAAAAATCTACAAAATTTCAGGAAATATTTAGAATTTCTATGATTTTACTTCTTCCAGTTTCTTGATCAGTTTATCCACTGCTACCCCTACTCCGTCTTCAGTCTTTGTTCCTGTGCATACTATCTTGCCGTTGCTGAACAATAAAAATGTGGCTTTTGCTTCCATTAATTTGTAAACCAATCCCGGAAACTGCTCTGGCTCATATTCTGTGTTGTCTAATTTTAATGCCAAAACATTAAGGTTAAGGTTCATACCTATGCTCCCCGAAGCAACAATGTTTTGTATTTCCACTTCAGGAGTTTTCTTTATCTCTATCCCTATTTCCTTTAAAGTTTCCTTTATCCTTTCCAGGGATTCATGAACCTTTTTCATGCTTCTTGCCCCTGTAGACACAATCTTTCCTGAACTGAATATTAATGCAGATGTTTTAGGTTCTTTTATCCTTAAGACCAATCCCGGAAACTGCTCTGGATTATATTCTGTATTAGGTAACATTGCCGCCATTTTTTCCAGAGGAATGTCATGGCCTAAATCAGCAGAAACAACAATATTGACAACTTTTACTCCTTTTTTATCTTCAGTCATTTTATCTCCCCATTATTTTTATAATACCCATCTGGTTAATTTCATTTATAAACGAAAATTTTCTTTATTTATAAATACTATTATTTTCAAAAAGGTCTTTTATAGAAGATAACCCTCCTTTATTTCCTTTGCAGAATAGGATTATACTTTCTTAAAGCCTGTAATGCCTGTATTTATTAGATAAGTATACACAATCCACCCCCTTATTTCCTGTGCAGAATTTTTCAGAGAGATAACTTTTTATAATCCCTGGTTTTTTGTTTTTTATATGAAAGAAAAGATTTCCAGAACAATAAAAAAATACAAACTGCTGGATAAAAAGGATAGAATAGCAGTGGCTGTTTCAGGGGGGAAGGATTCCACAACCATATTGTATTTGCTGAAACAACTGGGCTATAATATCGAGGCGATTCATGTAGATGTCGGCATAAGAAATTTCAGCAGGAAAAATCTGGAGAACATAAATGAGTTTTGTGCAGAGAATAAAATAAAACTGCATGTTTTCTCCTATGAAAAGGAATATGGATATACCTTACCTGAGATACAGCAGATTTTAAATAAAAAAAATATAAAACTGAAAAACTGCTCTGTATGTGGAGTTTTAAGAAGGAATCTTATAAACAAAAAAGCCAGAATTCTGGGGTTTAATAAACTGGTTACAGGACACAATCTTGATGATGCTGCACAGGAGTTTTTAATGAACCTGTTCACAGCAAGACTTTCTTTATCTGCAAGATTAGGCCCTAAAACCGGGCTGGTTGATGCAGAATGTTTTGTTCCGAGGGTAAAGCCCATGTATTTTGTCAGGGAAAAGGATATTGAAAGCTTCAGCAGGCAGCAGGGGTTTAAGGTAAATTACTGCGCATGCCCATTAAGGGCTTTGGCATACAGGAATTTAATAAGGAATGCCCTGGATAATTATGAAAAGGAAAACCCTAATATAAAAGAGGAGATTGTGGATTATTTTTTAGGGATAATGCCTGAGCTTGAGAAGAAATATAAAAATAATAATAAAATAAATAAATGCAGCCTCTGTGGCGAGGCTTCCAAAGAAAAAATATGCATGAAATGCATTATTCTTGGAAATCTTTAAATAAACCAGGGGCATATAATAAAAATGGATGATTTTGTTTTTTACAATAAGAACAAGGCAAAGGATTTTCTTAAGATTGCCGGGAAATTAGGATACAAAGGAATTGTTTTTATTTTTGATAATGAGAAAGATACACAATTTTTGAAAGATTTGCCATCCGGCATGAAAATAAAGACAGCTTTTTTTCTTTCAGGGAACAAAAGAGCAGGCTCTTATAAAAACAGGTTTGATTTTGTAATAGCTCCTGCTGAAAGAAAATATTTTGAGGATAAGCATGTTGATATTATAATCAATATGGAAATGTCTTCTAGAAGAGATTCTTTTCATTTCCGTAACTCCGGTTTAAACCAGGTAAGGTGCAAATTAGCCAAAGAAAATAATATTATTTTAGGCTTTAATTTCAGCAGTTTGCTAAGGGCTGATTTTATGACCAAGATAATATTGATTGGAAGGATGCTCCAGAATTCAAGATTATCCAATAAATACAGGAATAAATATGTTGTAAGAAGCTTTGCCCATGACCCTTATGAGATGAGAGCCAAAGATGACTTTAAGAATTTCAGGAGTGTGTTGGGTTTGAAGAATTTTGATTAATTCTTATTTTTTTTGATAATTTCCGGCTTTTTTGTAATTTTTCCAATTTTTAAGGAGGTAAGATTATAAAAACAGGATTTTTATTAAATAAAACAAAAGATTTAAATATAATTAACTATAACTAATTATAGTGAACTATAATGAATACAACAACAATACAGGTTGATAAATCCTTATTAAAAAACCTGAAAAAACTTAAAGAGCATCCCAGAGAAACATATAATGAGCTGATAGAGAAAATGGCCAGGGTTTTCTGGAATGTAAAAAACAAAAACCAATATAATGAGTTTCTGCATAAAATCCAGCAGGAGAAGATGAAGGAATTATGGGACAATAAAGAAGATGAAGCATGGGAGAAGGCTTAATTTTGTTATTTTTATATGAAATTAAAGGTGTAATGTATGTTTAAACCAGGAGATGTTGTTTTAACGAGGATACAATTTGCTGATAGTTTTGAGATAAAGAAAAGGCCTGCTCTTATTTTATTTGAAGAATTTAATAATTTTGTTGTTGCAGGAATAACAAGCAATACCGGGATGGAAGGGATATCTTTGACTAAAAAAGAGGGAGCAGTAAAAGACAGTGTGATAAAACTCAATTATATATTCACTGTTTCCAGAAATATGCTCTACAAGGAGTTATTTCATTTAAGGCCTGAAAAGAGGAAAAATGTTTTTGATGAACTTGTTAAAAAATTAAAAGTTCTTAAAGACTAATCTTAATTAATATTTATTAAAATAAAAAACAATAATTTTTTAAAGGAGTATATTTATAGATAATTAATAAAAAAGAGGGAAGCTTTAATATTAATTTAAAATGATAATTAATGCTAAAAAGAGGTTACTTATAGTAATGTTTCTTTTAATTACCTTGATTATGTTTTCTGGTTATGCTTATGCTCTTAAGTGCTATATATCCAATACAGAAGAGAGTTCTTATTATGAAGTTAAATCTTGCGGTGCTGATTGCAAGAGCAAGGATGATGAACCCACATCCCGTAGTGAGTGTTTCAGTTTAATTTCATCAGATTATGAATCAGTAAGAAATGAAGAAGATGGTTTATATACAAAATATTCTGAGATTGGTACAAGAGGAGAAGTAACAATGTGGAGTAATTTCCTTCCAGGGTGCACATGGCCAGCTGACCGTGATGTAAGGTGCTGGCAGCTTTTTGCAAAACAGCCTCATTTAAACAAGTATGCTGTTTTTGTTGAGGATGAACCCCAAGAGGATCCAAATGAAATATGCTCACAGGGTGAGGAATCTCAGGGAGGAGGTCTTTGGTTTGATACTAAAATAAAAGCAGGTATTGGTTATATATATTATACATATTCCTGTCTTCACTGTGAAAATAACTGGGGAAATTGTGATAATGGTAATTGGGATAATGGCTGTGAATCAAACCTTTTAACAGATAGGGATAATTGCGGTGAATGCGGGAATGTATGCACAGGCAACCAAGAATGTAATTACGGATCATGCAGTTTTACAGATGAGCATTTTATAGAGGGAGGATGTAGTGACGGTATTGATAATGATGGAGATGGTCCTGTGGATATGAATGATGGTGGCTGTCAGGCATCCTGCCGTGATGAAGATGAAAATGAAGGACTATATGAAGATTACAGAGAGGAGGTCAAAACAGACCCTTCTGCTATCTCAGGAGCAGATGGATGCTGTGGTGATGATAATATTTCTGATAAAGGATATATTGACCCAAGCAGCATATTTCTTTGTAATGATGATTTAAATTATGATGAAGAAGATGAAGACTGGATTGGGGAATGGTTTCCTGCTGATGGTGTTAATAATGAACTTAAAATACATAATATAAAATTAACAGGTTCAGATGATGATGTAATCTCAAATTCTTTTGAATGGTTTGTATGCGATGCAACAGGAGATTCTCCTTTAGGAGGAATACATGTTTCAAATCTGCAGACTTTTGAAAATGCCTGTGGCTACGGAGAAAGAATATGTGCTGCTCCCCCGGGTTTTGAAGTTGTTGTTGATGCTGATGAGTGTATTGGTAAGGAAAAATGTTGTATAAGATATGATGATAATGATTGTTATGATCCTTCAAGAGAGCCATGGGATGGAAATACTAGATCATGCGGGTTGTGTTATGAAGATTATGATACAGGTAAAAAAGCAGAAAACCCTTATAAACAAGATAAGGAAGATAATGAACCTACACAAGAATATATTCCCAAAGACCAAATAGAATTATTAAGCACTGGAAGAGTATTAGGAGATAAAGATAAAGAATGTGAAAGAGATTTGCATGGAACTTTATGCTCTGGTACAAGCTTTTGCGTTCCTTTTAGCATTGATGATGGAGGATATTATATATATGCATCAGATACAGAAGAAGGAAGGGGATGCTGTTATGGATACTGTATAGAAGAAGAAGTCACTGACTTAACATGTGCTGAAAGAAGAGGAACTATTATGCCTGCTAAT
>CAZQLC010000031.1:0-9684 GCA_964594025.1 uncultured Methanosarcinales archaeon | reverse complement strand
AGAAACCATGAAAAAAGCAAAGAAAATCTGTGACAAATACCTGAATTTTGTTTATCTCGGCAATATAATGTATGAGAACATCACAAGATGCCCTAACTGTAAAAAAGAACTGATTAAAAGAGCCATGGCTTATATGGAGAATAATTTAAAAGGAAATAAATGTGATTGTGGTTTTAAGGTTTATGGGGAGTTTGGAGAATTGTGATTTATTCTTATACATAAAATTTATATAATATGAGCTCATTTGTTTTTAATATGGAGAATAAAAATAAACATATAAATGATTTAGTTAAATCTAAAGGCTATAAAAAAGATGCATGGAAAGTAAGGCCAAAAGTGCTTTATAATTTTATATGGGGAGAAGTATATAAAAAGGACGAAGACAGTATTTATTTCATTGATAAAAAGAGCGATGTTATTAAGAGAATGAGTGAAGGTTTGAAAATAACACCAAAGGCTTGTGAGGCTTCAATATCTCTAGCAAAAATACTGGATCTTGTTAAAGAAAAGAATGAATATTTGATTATTCGTGTCAGTAAATATTTAATTTAATTATAAATTTTCCGGATTTTTGTGACAAATCTATTTATAGAAAAGTATCATAAATTCTAAAATGTATAAGAAATATTATATAGACACTTCAATATGGATGGATATTTATGAAGACAGAAAAGGGTATAATAAAGAACCCATTGGGTATTTTGCTCTTAAATTATTTGGCTTAATTAAAGCAGGTAAAAATAAGATTGTAATTAGTGATTTATTAATCAAGGAACTGGAAATGAATTATTCAATAGCAGAAATAAACGGAATGATAAAGCCCTTTGAAAAAAACATAGAAAAGATTATCAGCTCTAAAGATGAAATAAATGAAGCCGAGAAAATTGCAGCAGAACGGGATATTCCTAAGGGAGATGTTTTACACAGCATATTAGCCAGAAATCATAAACTGATTTTAATAACAAGGGACAAACATTTTAATAAACTAAAAGACATATGTAAATATTATAAACCCGAGCAGATTATATTTTAAATTTTTTTGATAATTCTTCAAAAGCTTTCTTCCTTATGTTTTCATATTCATCTATGGTGGTTTTTTTCTTTGAAATTCCTTTAATATGAGCCATCTCCATCATAGCTTGTTTTATTCTGGATTCTTCTAGTTTTTCCCTCAGAGCATTCCTTATAAACTCAGTTCGTGTATGGTATCTTTCTTCTTTTACTAATTTATCTATGTCTTTTAAGAATTTATCTTCAAGTTTTATATTAATCATCTCAGTTGTCATATATACATAACATATACAAAAGATATATAAACTTTTCTGTTTTTGTTTAGAAATATATCCTAATAAACCATAATATTTACGGATTTCTACCATAAAAACTTATTAAAAACATTTCATATGTTTAAATTATGAAAAAGATAATATCACTGATAGTTTTTATTCTTTTTATAGAGATAGTTTCTGCCGTAAGGATAAATGAAATAATGTATAATCCCGGGGGCAATGATAATAATAAGGAGTTTATTGAAATATATGGAACTAACAATTTATCAGATTATTTAATTAAAGATTCAGAAACCAATGATTCATTATCCTTATTGAAATTCAAAAACAATTCTGATTACAGCCTGATTGTGGAAGAAGGCTTTGATTTCTTTGCTGTTAACTGCAGTGTTTTCTCTGCTGGCTCATCAATAGGAAACGGGCTGAATAATGATAAAGACAGTATTTTTCTTTATTATAACAATACGATGATAGATAATTATTCTTACATTAATTCAATAGATGAAAATTATTCCCTGGAATTCTTTAATGACAGTTTTAAAAAAAGCCTGACTGAAGGGGGAACACCCGGGAAAATTAACTCATATAATTTTATGAATAAAACTAATAACACAGATAATCCTGATGATAAAAATAATCTCTCAGATGAATGCAACATCACATTAAGCATCGAAATAAAAGACACTAATAATTCTTTTCCTGTTTATAACAACAAAGAAACAATAGAATTCTATAATAATATAGAGCCGGATATTTACTTTTTTGAGATTGAATACTGGGTTGAGGACTTATTCGGGAATATAATAAAAAAGCATTATAATACATCCAACAACAATAAGAAATCCTACACCCCATCAATAGATGGAAATGAAAAAGCCTTAATAATAAAAAACAGGCTGCTTTGGGTTAATTGCTCTAATATAAATAATAAAACCAGTTCAGAAAGATATATTATTATTAAAAATAAAGATTTTACATTAAATGAAGATTCTTCTATAGAGATAAAAGAAATCAATTCTGAAGATATAAAATTCGGGGAAACTTTGTTCATAGACTTAAAGGTGTACAAAGGAAACACAAACAAAAAGGTCATTTATGTTTATGCCAAAGGTGAAGAAAAAATAAGCGAGACAACTAAAATATATTTAAATTCAGAATACACGGACTATGAATTCGGAATTCCTTTAAGGTTAAAAGATAACTGCAAAAGAAAATATGATGACGGTGAATATGAGCTGATTGCTGAAGGCCTGGATGAAAAGGAAGAATCTATTATACTTATAGAAGGATTAAGCAACTGCCCTGAAGATGAAAAAATTATTAGTGAAAATAATAAAAAAACAAATGCAAAAGAAATTCAATATAAATTAATAAATCATAATGACACTGTTTACATTAAAAATAAAACAGAGATAAAAAATATCCTGAATATATATAACCCAAATCCTGAATCATATAATTTCACAGTTTATTCTTATATTTATAACGGGCCGAAATGCTATTCAGATGAAGGAAACAGGGAAAACAATAAAGTAATCTTTACATTAAAAGCAAATGAAAATAAAACAATATCCTTAAAAAATAGTTTTGAAGGTGATGATGGGAATTACAGCTATAAGATAAAAATCTTCAAGGATAATGAAAAAACAGCTGAAGAAATCACAAAAAAAATGACTGTTATGAAAAAAGATATCAAAGCCATAAACAAAACTGAAAAAATTTTAAATTATTCAGATAAACCAGAGAAAAATGAAATAACGGGCTCTGCTGTTGAATACAATTCCAAAAACTCAAAACTAAAGAGTATTTCAGGATATATTGTTGTTGGAATAATTATTTTAGGCATTATATTATTTTCTTTTAAAAAAACCCAATAAAAGACATAAATTTATAAATTATAAGGGAATTATTTTTATATAATAAAGATTATAGGTATAAAAAATGCAAGCTAAAGATATAAAGAAAAAAACTGAAGAAGGTTGGATTAAAGTCCACATGATTTTTGAAATGATAGGAAGCCCGAAGGAGCATATTGAAAAAACCCTGAAGGCATATATGGAAGATATAAAAGTTGACAGTGATATTGAATTTTTAAAAGAAAACTATGCAGAAGCAGAGCCGCATGATGAAAAGGAAAATCTCTGGGGCAATTTCGTCGAGGTGGATATGCTGATAAAAAGCCTTGAAAAGCTGACATGGTTGTGCATAAATTTCATGCCTGCCTCAATAGAGATTATTGAGCCAAAGGAATTTAAACTAAAAGACAAGGAAGTGACTGACTGGTTTAATGACTTAATGGCTAAACTGCATGAGGTAAGCCTGGTTACAAAAAACATGAATTCTGAAAACAAGCAATTGAAGAAAAACATCAATGCCCTTATCAGAAACTGTATATTGTTAACATTAAAGGAAAAGCCAAAGAGCCATAAGGAGATAGGAAAAAGTATAGGTATAAAACATGAGCAGTTAATCAAATTCCTGGAAGCTATGGAAAAAGAAAACAGGATAGTAAAAGATAAAAACAAATACCATCTTAAATGATTCTGAAAATGGAAGAAGAAACAGATAAAAAAATAGAAGCATTGTTGTTCTCGGCAGGAAATTATTTAGATGAAACAGACATTGCAGGCACTTTAAACATGAATCTGAAGGATGTACAAAAAATCCTGAAAAAACTTGAAAAAGAATATGATGAAAGAAATTCTGCAATAGAGATAAAAAAAGATAATGATAAATGGAAAATGAATGTCAGGAAAAAATACCTGCACATAGCAAGGAAGATGGTTGAATCCACAGAACTTAATGAGCCCATCCTTAAAACCCTGGCTGTTATAGCATATAAAAGCCCTATCCTGCAGACTGAAATCATAAAAATAAGGAACAACAAAGCCTATGAGCACATACATGAACTGGAAGATTTAGGTTTTATACAAAAAGAAAGAAAAGGGAGAAGTTATTCTGTAAAACTCACACCTAAATTCTATGATTATTTTGACACCGATGAAAAGAACATAGACAATGTTTTTGAAGCTATACAAGAGCCCGAAGAAACAGAGCCTGAGGTTATAGAAATAAAAAATGAAGAACTTAATAATGATTTTGAGAATATCCACAATGAATTCGAAGAACTGAAAAAAACCAAGGAAGATAAAGATAAGGAAGATAAATTTCTGGAAGAGATTGATTCTGACATGGAAAAGATAAAAGAGGAAGGGGACAAAGTGGATATAAAAAGAACCTATATTGAAGGTGTTGATAATAATGAAGAAGAGATAACTGAAACAGAAGAAAACAAAGAGGAAACAAGCGATGGGGAATCAGAAGAAGAAAATGAGCCAGTGGAAGAAAACAATGAAATAGAGAATGAAGAAGAGATAAAGGATAATGAATCAGATAAGAATATTAAAGCAGAAGATAATGATGAAGAAACTCAGGAAAATGATGAAGATAAAAAAGAAGAATTAACCTCCTCTTCGGAAGAAAATTCTAAATAAATTCTGAAAGAATGTTCTAGAAGTCTCATTAGAATTGGTTTGTGACTCTTCATGCATTTGGTTTATTGTTATGCAAGCACCATCTTCACAGCCCTGTGGGCAATTATATTTAAAAATTTTAAGTTTGGTGTCTTTGCAATAAGATTCTATTAATGTATTGCCTGAACATATATCTGGTGATTGTATATATCTTATACAAATACCAGAACTCTCCTCAAAAAGATTACAGAATGTAACATATCCCTTATCATAATAATCTAAGCCACCATCTGAGTCTGTGCAAGTGTATTGGGTTTGGTTTTCTCTTATACATTCACCATTTTGACAGCTATATCCTTGAGGACAAGGTCTGCCTAGTTGGGTAGATGTTCCTGGAGCACTGCATCCTTCTTGGTTATTACATACAAACTCTACAAGTTTACTCCCAGAACAATAATCTGTGAATTTTTTCCCAGTATAAGCAGTACAACTTCCCTTTATATATATATTATCTCCGCCGTCTGAGTCTGTGCAGTTGTATTGGGTTTCATTTCCTATTATACAAACACCGTCTTCACAGTATCCATTTTCACATATCTCTGGTTCTTGAAGAACATACCCATCTTCACCACAATATTGCTCCATAAGCTGCTCACCACTACAGAAATCTGTTCTGGAACCATATCCTTTACCTGCTATCCTGCCTGTGGTATTCCCTCTCTTATAATAATTCCTCCCGCCATCTGAATCTGTGCAATTGTAGATTTGGTTTTTTATAATATCAAATCTTGTGGTTGCGATTTCTTTTTTAACATCCGGAGTCCACACATTTGCTCTAGCCTCATATATTCCAACCAATAGATCGGAAACTATTCGTGGTCCATCTACTACAATACCACATGTGCTTCTATTTGATTTTAAAGAACACACAAATCGAAGAGTTGTATTAATAATAATTTGGTTAGGTTCTAAAAAGGGGCTAATAACCAAATTTCCTTCTATCCCTGATGTAATAATACTATTTGGTACTTCAATTATTCCTTCAAACTCTATTGGATTATGATCTTGTATATAGGAATCCTTATCAGTTCTGAAATATTTAAAACTGATTTTATTAGTTTCATTTTCTATTAGACATGCACCATCTTCACAGCCATATGGACATTTATATTTTATATTATTATGATCACCTATTTCCCTACAATAAGCTTCAGTTACATACTCTCCTTCATCAACTCCACATTTAGTATCCTCTTTATATAAACAACAACTATCATAAAGTATGCTTCCCTTGTAGGTAGTATACCCTTTTTCATAATAATTCTTGCCGCCGTCTGAGTCTGTACAGTTGTATTGAGTTTCATTCTTGCCAACATAAACAGTTTTACTCAAAAAGTTATTATTCTCATTATATTCCTCTATATCCTCTTCTGAATCTACTGTAACTTCAAAAGTATATATTCCTGTGCTAGGGAAATCATCCACTCCACAATCACAATTTATATAGGCACCTTCTCCAAGATAAGTTGCTTTTTTACCACAACCCTCAACTGAATTACCAAGACTATCAAATACTTCTACATCAATGTAGAAATTTTGATTATCTTTTAACCCTTGCTGAATAAGGGCAGGTATAACTTCTAAATCATTACCATCTTCAATTTTATGATCCTTTGGGTCTATGTTGAAATAAATACCTATAATTGCTAAATCTTTTACATCTCCATCATATTCACACCATTCATCATAATAACTATCAAAGGAACCATCCTGAATGCATTGCTCATAGTATCTGCTCCTGCATCTGTAATTAGAGTAACCACCAGAAAGATTAACTGAACGTTCTTCTGTTACAACCGAGTTGTCTTCACAATTCCTTGTTGTTCTATGAAGGATTGTGGCCTTGGAAAGGTCCCTGTTTTCATAATATTCACACCATTCATCATAATAATTATCAAAAGAGCCATCCAAAATACATTGTTCATAGTATCTGCTCCTGCATCTGTAATTAGAATATCCGGTTTCCTGTAAATTATTAGTACTTTGGCTTTTATATACAGAGTGATCTTCACACTTCCTTGTTGTTCTATGAAGGATTATAGGTTCTGGCCTAGAACTGCCTGTCGATTCATAAACAGACATACCAACAGGACTACCATAAGACGCGGTATTTGTATCTTGACCATAAAGAGTTTCTTCTTGTAATCCTAAATTTGAATTTTGATTTCCAGATATCAAAACGACAATTGCGACAATTGCGACAATTGCGACAATTGCCACCATAGAAAACAAATATTTTTCATCTTTCATTTTAAACAATTCTTATTTAAAACTAATCTATATTAATATTACTTGAATAGATCATTTTTAAATATTGTGTTTTTTGTTTTGATTAAATTAAAAAAATTTTAACTAATAACATAACCAATGCTGAAAAAACAGTTTAAAAAGTTTTTTATAAAAATCCATAAGTTTATAAAATATACATCTAATAAAAAATTATGAAAGAAATATTTGACAAAGAAAAACATGTAATTATAGAAGAAATAAAAAACACTAATCTTATAGACACATGCTTTTTTATCTATGCCCTCACACACCCAAAAGAACTTGAAGACCTCAGAAACTTAAAGACAATAGCAACAACATCATTCAATGTTGAGGAAATATTAAATCTGAAGCATGAAATAAAAGCTGGCCTGAGGCATATACTGAAAAGGTTTGTGGAAGAGATTGACCTTAATATAATTGACATTGATATAAAACCAGGTGAAAGGGAAAAAGAAAGGGAGTTTGTAGAAAAAACAGACAAAAACCTGTTGGAGCATGTCCATGATCCCAGTGATGCTATCCTCGTTGCAGTAGGAATAAAAACCCACAGCAATATTTATACAAGGGATAAAAAACATTTATTCAACCCTGAACTAGAGAATTATTTAAGAAAATATAATATTAAGATATTAAATATCATAAAAAATAAATAAAATAAAAATTTGGTTTAATTCAGCTCATCATTTATTCCTTCTGTAGTAAGATAGAAAACACATTCCTGCTCAGGCAGTGAAGGGCTGTCTACAAGCTTGGCCACCCTGCTTCCTTTTTTACCCCTTCTCAGATAAATCCTGAAAGCACTGTTATGTGCAACTATATTACCTCCTATGGCTTCAGTAGGATCACCAAAAAACATATCAGGCTTTGCCATTACCTGGTTGGTAACATAAACAGCAATATTATACATCTCTGCAAGCTTTGACAAAACATGCATGTGCCTGTTCAGTTTCTGCTGTCTCTCAGCCAGACTTCCTCTTCCTATAAACTCAGCCCTGAAATGTGCTGTCAGGGAATCAACAATTACAACCCTGATTTTATGACCTTTTTTAATCAGCTCCTCTATTTTCTGGGCCAGAAGCATCTGGTGGTCTGAATTAAATGCTCTTGCAATTTTTATGTTTTTTAAGACTTTTTCATGATCCAGACCAAAGCCTTTTGCTATCTGTATAATCCTTTCAGGCCTGAAAGTGCTTTCTGTATCTATATACACAACCTCTGCTTCAGGATCTATTTTTTGCAGCGATACTGCTAAAGTTGAAGCAATCTGTGTTTTTCCTGTGCCATACTGCCCAAAACATTCTGTAATAACACCTGTCTCAAAACCCCCACCAAGCAATCCATCAAAGTTCTTGCTCCCTATAGAGAGTTTAGAAACATTTTGCCTCTTTTCCAATACCTGAAGGCCGTCAGTAAAATCCATCTTGCATGTGTATCTTGCTGCATCAATAACCTTTCTGGCAACTGCTTCAGAGACTCCTGCAACATCAACTATTTCTCCTGCTGTGGTAACAGCAATGGACATCATAGTGTCAAAACCTGATTCTTTTAATTTTGTGGCTGTGGCTGCACCTATTCCGGGCAAATCCATTAAATCCATTTCATTCATACCTGAATCCTTGGCTTTATTTTTTTCTTTGTTTTCTTTATCTTTAGATTCTTTTTTTACCATAATAATCACCTTTTTATTAAAATAATAAAGAATGGATGTAATTAAACATCCATGTCTTTCTTGCTTAAAACCAAAAATTCATAAGCTTTCTGTAAAACCAGCTGTGCTTTTGGCAGGTCATTTATCCTTAAATGACTTGTTGTCTGCCATTCATCATTTTTGTCTTTATAGCTTCTTTCAAAAGAAATAGTAGTATATTCTACTTCCTTTCCATCTCTTTCTGTTTTATTCAACCAAATGGTTGCAGAAATAGGTCCTGCCCTGAACTTTTTCTCAGGCAGATTTTTTTCCATAACTTCACTTACAGAAGGTATTTTTTGTATTTGTTTTTCCGGCATATTCACCACCTCTTGCTTTCGCATTTTATTTCAAACCCTCCTTAATCATGTCCTGCTGAGGGACCAGAGGATGAGGTATGCTTTTTCAAGCATGATTATTAATAAGATATAAGTTATTTAAATAGTTTCGGTATAAATGTCCAGTGATTTTACAAAAAAAGCGGAAAAATTAGGATTCATATAACTCTTGTAATCAACTCCACCGGGCAATAAACAAACTTGTGTTCTTTTATTATTCTTGTGGTTTCAATATTTTTTACTAACTGGGGAAAGTTATTTTTTATTTCATTTATTATTTTATAAAAATCATCCTCATTTTTGACCTCAAATTCGGGCTCAAATTCCCAAGAGCCTACGTTTTCCACAAGAAAAATCATATTTTTGTTTGATTTGCAGAAATAAAGGAATCTATTAATATTTTCTTCATTGAGTTTATTGGCATATATAAATATCTTATAATATTTATATCCAAAATAAGTCATAGCCAAAGTTTTACCGCTATTTTGTTCGCCTAAAAATATTCCTAACATTTTTTAAAATATTGTTCTCCAGTATTCATATAATTTTAAATATTGATCGCAACA
>CAZQLC010000030.1:0-9770 GCA_964594025.1 uncultured Methanosarcinales archaeon | reverse complement strand
TTATTAGGAGTATGTTTTATGTTATTAGTGGGTGCCTTTCACCAGCAAACTGAAGAAGGCTTTTTCCTTGAAGGTGTTTGGAAGAATTCTTTTATATGGATAATGTTTATTGGTGTATTTCTGATATTTGCAAATGCTCTTGGCTGGCTTCAGCGTCTGTTCAGTTATTTACAGACCCATTGGGACAGCAATGCTGTTACCTCAATAGTTTTGGTTATAGTAGTTATTTTATTCATGATGTATATAACTAAAGATAAAAGCAAACCAAAAAAGAAAGATTAAAAATATAAAAAGGTGAAAAAATGTATCTAAATTTTGAGCAGGTCATGTTAATACTCGAGGAATGGGGGGTGGCAGATATATTACTGCCTTTCTTACTGATATTCACAATAGTATTCTCAGTATTGCAGAAAACAAAGATACTGGGAAAAGACTCAGATGATAATCCCCACAAAAATATGAATGTTGTGGTTGCACTGATAATGGGCCTTGCAGTTATTATACCTCATGCAACAGGAAGATATACATCTCAGTATGATGTTGTTGATATAATGAACAATGCCCTGCCAGGAGTTTCTTTGGTTTTAGTGGGAATATTAATGGCTATGATGCTGCTGGGGCTATTTGGCTCAAGGTTTGACCTGACAGAAGGGCCTGTGGGTTCCGGGATTGCAGTTCTCATGGTTTTGATAGTCATAGGTATTTTTGCAGCAGCAGCAGGATGGTTTACATTGCCAGGCTGGCTTTATTTTTTGAATAATCCTGAGACACAGACAACTTTTGTTGTTATTGCTATATTTGCACTCATAGTATGGTTCATTACCAAAGAAGAGCCTAAAAAAGGCGAAAAGAGAGAATTTACTATAAAAGGCTTAAAACCTATTGATTAAAAAAATAAATAATTAAATAAAATGGCAGCATTTTTGGATCTGAGCTTGTTGGGGAGGGTATCTGTAATCTTTATAGGAATACTTGTATTTGCAGTTGTCTACGGCTTACTTGAGCATGCAGGACTTTTTGGCAAAAGCAAGAACATAAGTGCGATTATAGCGTTTATAGCAGCTATTTTAATAGTTGTAAGCAAGCCTGCTCTGACTTTCATAGATGTGATAACCCCCTGGCTTTTGATTCTTGTGATTGTTGGTTTTTTCCTTTTGTTTTTTGTCAGGATGCTTGGTGTGAGCGAGGAAACAATAGTTAATAATTTTACCAGCAATAATAAGATTATGAATGCAATAATTGTTTTTGTAAGCCTCATACTCATCTTCGGGCTGGCAAATGTTTTTGGCCAGGGAGTTAATAACAAGGAAACTGCCGGAACAGAATCTGCACAGGAGGTTTCTTCTTCAGAGAATGTATCCGGAGAGCCGTCAAATGGGGAAAATACAGAAACAGACAATATAATATTTCACCCAAAGGTTCTGGGGATGTTGGTATTTCTGGTAATAGGATTATTTACTGTTCTTACAATAACACAGAAAGTCGTAGTTCCTAAATAATTATTAAAATTCTGTAAATCTTGTTTATATTCTATTTCTTCTTTGATTTCTTATTTATGGATTTTTTAGAGAATGAAGAGCTTATTTTTTCAAGCTTGTCTACATTATCTGTGAAAGAGGGAAGAACCCTGGAAAAAACCTTTTCCATTGCCTTTACTTCAGAGCCCACTTCCTGTATGTGCGAGTCATATTCCTTTACTTTTCCCAATATAGAATTATGAAGCTTGTCAAAACTGTCTTTTAAGTCTTCAAATTTTTGGTTTAATTCAGCAATCCTTTCTTCTGTCTTGGTTTTCCAGTCTATGATTTTATTTATGTCTTCAACAAGCTCATTCCATTTCTCATCAATTATGCTTTCCACTAATTCTTCTGTAGTGGGTGAATTTGAAGAAAGATTAGAGTAAGGGTTTTGTCTTGGTTGGGGTGTTGGAAATGAAGAGGGCTTTGGTATGTCTGTATTCTGCTCACCCAGAGGGCTTGTGAACTGGTCCTGTGTCTGAAGGTTGTTTTCCTTATCAACATCAAGATCATTCAGAACATTGAATATTTGCTGAGAATTATAACCCTTATCCTGTAAAAACTTGATAATCTGATCATTTGTGTACCCTTGTTTTTTCATCTGGGACACATTATTTAATATATCTTCCTGATCAGGACTCATATCTTCACCTCTTTTTTAAAATATACTTTTATTGTTTTTGGTTTTATATTACAAATATAAAATACCCTCGAATATTTATAAATTTTTCCATTAACATATATATTAAACAAACATTTTCGTAATATATTTAAATAAAATCTTTAATAATATTTATATTATATAAAAAAGGGGTTTTGATGGCAAATAAAAAGCTTATCAAATGGCTGAAAAAGGGCCTTGCAATGGGCCATTCTCCTGAACTGCTGAAGAAAAAACTTCTTGAAGCAGGTTGGGAAAAAGGAGAGGTTGAGAAAGCAATAACAAGAGTCAATTCAGGAAAACCAAAAATATCATCTGTATTGCTGATAGTATTTTTATTATTGATAATCTCTTTAATAGCATTTGGGTTTTTTTTATATGCCAAAGAAAATAAAGCTACCCAATCACATAAAAATATAACTGACTGCGGGATCAGCATAAACTGCCTTATAGATAATTCAGAGGAATGCAATAAAGCATCTGTTGTTTATATACAAAGCGGGCATGTTCTGGATATGTTACAAACTACAACTTCATACTGGGAGATAAAAGGTTTTGAAAACAATAAATGTGTTTTTTATATAGAAACAAGATATATAGACATGGACTTCAATGAGGAAATCAGGCAGCAGATGCTGGAGTCAGGATTAACTAATGAGAATATAACCTTAACTTTACAAAAGGCAAATGAGGAAGCTGATAAAAAAGAGGGCTTAAACATCACATGTTATTTTGATAACACAGAGGAACTTTCTAATTTGTTAAATATATGGAATTCAGAAGGTTTTTCAGTCAATAACCTGAACAACACCGAATGTTACGGCTCAATATTTGATATTAATATGTTGGGGTAAATATATATTTTCAAAAAAACTTTATAAACTAACCCCCATTCTTTAGAATAAAATGGTAACTATAAACAAGAAAGAGTTTGAAAAGATAAGGAAAATCCTTGATAATGAGTCCTTGGAAAGAGAGAAAGTTATAAAGATTTCAAGAGATATAAGAAGAAACAGCAAAAAGGCAATATATGAGGTTCAGAAAAATAATTTCAAAAAAGCAAAAAAATATCTTGATGATGTAAAGAAAAAAGTAAGTGAGGTTAATAAAATAATTAAAAAATACCCTTTTGTTTCAGGTTCTGCAAGTCCCGGATTTGAAGAGTATTCTGAAGCAGTATTATTCTATAATTATGTCAGGAACAATAAGATAGTTTCTTTTAAGGAAATAAATGTTGATAAGAAGAATTACCTTTCAGGAATGGCTGATTTTACAGGCGAATTAGTCAGGGAAGCCACCCAGAATGCTATTGATAATAATACAAAAAAATTAAAGGAAATAAGGAAAACTGTTGATGACATATTCGAGCAGTTTCTTCAGTTTGATTTTGAAAACGGGCTTCTTAGGAAAAAAAGGGATTCAGTTAAATGGAACCTTAAAAGGCTTCAGGAAATGGAATATGATGTAGAGATTAAGAAAAAGAAGTAATTATTATTTTAAATAATCAAATCAGGGAGTCCATCTTCTTGCTGTTCTTGGAAAAGCTATTGATTCTTTTATATCATCTAATTTACAAATCCAGGAGATAATCCTTTCTATCCCCAACCCAAAACCCCCGTGGGGAACGCTTCCGTATTTTCTTGTGTCAAGATAGAATTTATATTCTTT
Source organism: uncultured Methanosarcinales archaeon (assembly GCA_964594025.1). GTDB lineage: Archaea > Nanobdellota > Nanobdellia > Woesearchaeales > UBA9642 > JAFGLI01. Next base: position 5,924 of record CAZQLC010000030.1, on the reverse strand, counting down.
AATATTTTCACCTTCTTCTTTCAGCCTTTTGATTATTTTTTTCTCATCAGGCTCCCTTTCACTTCCGCCTATGATTTCACCATAGCCTTCAGGTGCTATAAAATCAACCCCATGAACTACATTCGGGTTTTTTTCATCCTCTTTCATATAAAATGCCTTTACTTTCTTAGGATAGTTGTATACTGCAACAGGTGTATCATATAATTCAGATAATTTGTCTTCTTCAACAGTTCTCAGGTCTTTTCCCCAGGGTATTTTCATTTTCTTCTTTTTTTCCAGTATTTTCAGGACTTCATCATAGCTTATTCTTGGGAATTTTTTCTTTATTGCTGGCTTAAGTTTGTTAATATCTCTTTGGAGTATTTCAAGCTCTTTGGTGTTTTTCTCAATTACTTTTTTTACTATGTGTTTGATTATTTCTTCCCCATAATTCATTATATCATCAAAACCTGCCCAGGCCATTTCCATTTCAGCATGCCAGTATTCTGTTAAATGTCTTGATGTTTTTGATTTTTCAGCCCTGAATGAAGGTGCCACAGTGTATATTTTTTCAAGTGAGAATATTTCAGGCTCTGCATAAAGCTGCCATGTCTGTGCAAGGAAAACCCCTTTTTCCCCGAAATAAGGAACCTTGAACAAAGTTGATCCCCCTTCGCATTGGACTGACTGGAATATCGGCGACTGGTATTCATAAAAACCATTTTTCCTGAAGTATTCATGTATTGCTCCGAAAACAGTTGACCTTATCTTCATTATTGCAGTCATTCTCCTGCTTCTCAGCCACAGATGCCTGTTGTCCCTGAGAAATTCAATCCCCTTATCTTTTGCAATAGGAAAAGCATCTGCTTTCTGGATTATATTGAATTTATCTATCTCAATCTCATATCCCACAGGAGATCTTTTATCTTCTTTTATCTTACCTGTGATTTTTATAGAAGATTCTATTGTTAAAGAGCTTAATTCATTCCATTCTTTTTCAGAAAAGCTTTCTTTTTTTGCAACACACTGTATTATTCCTGAAGAATCCCTTAATACAATGAACTTGAATTTATTTGAGCCCCTTTCCCTGTAAACCCATCCTCTTATGTCTACATTGCCTTTTCCTTTTTTTATAGCTTCATTTATTGATATGTATTTCATTTATTGTAAAATAATAGAATGGAATAGTTTAAAAAATTTACTAAAATATTCTTAATAACAAAATTTTTATATTACTGCAATATTTTTTAATATGAATACAATGGAATATAAACTTAAATTTAAAAAACCCAGTTCTGACTTGTATGTTTACGGGATAAACTCCAGGCATAAAAAAGTATATGGGATGGAGTTAAACATCCATAATTTTCTGGGAGAAAGCTCTTCTGATTACCTGAACTTCCATCCTCTCAAAGAAATAGATGGAAAATTGGAAGATAAACTTGAAAAATTATCTGATTTCAGTATAACCAGGTCATGTTTGGGTGGGAAGGTTGGAATATTTATAAAAGAGATTCCTTCAGATGATTTATGGGAAGAGAATTTACTGTCTAAGGCAAAGAAAAAAGAAATGGAAGTTGTAAAAGTTAAAAGCCCAAAGGAAATATATCCTGTAATAAAAAAATATATAGGTCTTTTCTATAAACACCAAAAAAAGTTTGATCCTTTAGAACATTATGAAGGGCTTTTAAATGACATAAAAGAACATTCATTTGAGTTTTAAAAATATGTTTTCTAATTTATTATATATAACTTATTATAATAACCGAAAAATATATAAATAAGTGTGTATTTATACACATTTATACACATAAAATGAATATAAACAAAAAAGATATAATAAAATTCAATCAGGAAAATGACCAAAAAGGAGAGTTTAGTAATGAAAGCTCTCTCGAGTATGCTTTAAGCATAATAAGGCATAATATAAGCTGGCTAAAGGAATTAAGCTATTTACTAAGAAGTATTTTAGTGGACCATGTTTTTGAAGACGGCAATAAAAGGACAGCTTTATCATTAGCCATATATTATTTTGAGGAAAAAGAAGTAAAGATAGATAAAGAAAAACTTACAGTAATAATATGGCAGATTTCAAAAAACAATATAACAAATGTAAATAAAATAATGAGGTTATTAAAAGATGCCTATAAATAATACAAGAATAAAAAAGATTGTAAATGAAAACCAGGAATTTCTGTCTTTATTAGAGGAATTAGACAGAACCGGCAGGATGCATAAAGTCAGGTATAAAAAAAGAGCAGACTTTACAATAGATGAGGAGATTTTAAGAAAATTCAGGAATTACTGTAAAGAACATAATATTAATATGTCTGGTATAATAGAGAATAAAATAAAAGAATTTCTTGAGGAGAATAAACAAAAATAAATTTATATAATCTCTAAGGCACCAGCCTGTCCCTGTCCCTTGGAAACATACATGCTTCTCTTATATTGTCGAGGTTGCATAAGCACATTGTCAATCTCTCTAATCCTAAGCCCCAGCCGCTGTGTTCAGGTGCGCCGTATTTAAAGGCGGATATGTAGTATTCAAAATCTTTTGGGTTCAGACCCTGTTTTTTAAGCTGTTCTTCAAGGATTTTAGGTATATGGACCCTCTGCCCCCCGGAGCTTATTTCCATGCCTTTGTATAGAGCATCAAAACCCCTTGTGACCTTGTCATCCTTAGGCATTATGTAAAAAGGCTTTAATGATTTTGGCCATTCATGGATAAATATGATTGAGTCAGGATACATCTCGCATAATTTCTTCTCATGCTCATTCTCAAAATCATCCCCGTATTTCATTCCCTTTAGTTTTTTGACTGCCTCATCATATGTAATATAAACTGCTTTCGGGACTTTTAGATTAACATTTAATGCTTTCAGTTCCTCTTTACAGTTTTCAATAACCTCTTTTACAATAAACCTGACAACTTCCTCCATCCATTTCATAACATCCATCTCATCTGCAAATGCTATTTCAATATCCATCTGCCTTGATTCATTAAGATGCCTTACAGTGTTGTGCTTTTCAGCCCTCCATACGGGCATTGTTGAAAAAACCCTTTCCAGGCTTATGGCAGCCATCTGCTTATACAACTGAGGAGACTGTGCTAAATAAGCATTGCTTTCAAAGTATTTCACAGGAAACAAATCTGTGCCCCCTTCTGTTGCAGTAGAAATAATTCCCGGCGCCTGTATCTCAATAAAATTATTTTTTTTGAAAAACTCCCTGAAGGCATTTATAATCTCTGATTGTATTTTAAAAACAGCTTTTACCTTTTCCTTTCTCATATCTATAAACCTGTAATCCAGCCTTTTTGACAATCCTATATTAATGCCTTTTTCCAGGACTGTGATTGGCAGGGTTTCAGCTTCATTAAGGACTTTTAAATCGTCTATTATAACCTCATATCCCTTTTGCGCCTCTTTGTTTTTCTTAACTTTTCCCTTTATCTCAACAACAGATTCAATGGATATTTTAGGGACAATGTCAAATGCCTTTGTTTTCGGCTTTGCGACTGTCTGCAAAATACCTGTAAAATCCCTCAAAATAAGGAATTTAACACTGCTTAGATTACGTATATCCTGCACCCAGCCTTTTAACAGGACGTCTTTTCCGTCTTTTTTTTCATTTATATCCTTAATACAGGTTCTTTGCATTTTCATTTAACTAAGTTCTGCATAATTTATATAATTTTTGGTTATGAACACAAAATAATAAAATTTTTAAATCTTTTAGTATAATATAATAAAAAAGAGGTGTTAATATGATTAAGACTCACCCGTTAAAGAGTGGCTTTATGTTTTTCAGCATGATAGGTTTTTTTATTTCCAGCTTTTATATAATGGAATATTCCCTGGATTGGGGTTTTGCATTTGCTTCTGCTTTTGTGATAATGTTCATATCTTCTGTGATAAGCATGAGCCGCGTCCCTTTAGGGGATGAGGAGCATTATAAAGAGTTGGCTGTACATGAAAAAAAATATAAACAAAAAGTAAAAAAATTAAAGAAAAGGAAATAATTATTTCTAAAATAAATGCAACTGAATCTAAGGTTTCTCATACAGAATGATTATAAAGTTTTCTTTTTTGTTATATTGCTTATTCTATCTTAAATACCCCAAAACATAATGAAAGGTTTTAGTTATTACTAATAAATAACAACAAAATCGGAACATTTATAAATAATAATCTATTCTTTCTTCAATATAAATAAAAAAATTGAACTCAATAAAAGAAGGAAAAGAATATTTATTGGAAAAAGAAAACGGAGGAGCTGAAAATGCCTAAAGAAAAACTGCAAGATAAAGTAAGAGGCCTTTATGATAAAATTGGAAGTGAGTTTTATTTGTGTAGAGATGATTTTGAATCAAATGGAGAGAGATTTAATTCTGCTTTGTTAATGGGAACTTTAACAGAGCTTAACAAAGGAAATATGCTCTTATTTGGGGAGTATGGTGGAGGTAAAACAACTTCTGCAGAATATTTGAACTCTGTTTTTAATAAATTGCCTTTGGATTTAGTTAAAAGAGTAGCTATTAGAGCCAATCCCCAATTAACAGAAGAAAAGATAAAAGGGAGACCCCATTATGGTAAAATGCACCAAGGAGAAGAAGATGTCGTATGGCAGCATTTTGTTTTAATTCCCCAAAAAATTATTGATGAATTTAATCGTATTCCTGAATCAAATCAATCTATGGTTTTAAATGGGGTTGACAGGGGAGATTGGGATTATTTGAATGATTTTGTCTCAACAGGATCACAGCCATTTTTCGCAACTTGTAACTATGCTGACAGAGGAAACAATGGATTAATTCCTCCTATCTTAGACAGATTTGATGTTTCTGTTGAATCAAAATTCCCTGGTGTTGCAAATGCCTTGTATATTGCTCAGGACTATCATAATGATAAAGATAAAATTCTGAGTGACCAAAAATTAACAAGAAAGGCTTTGGAAATTCTTAGTTCTGGAAAATCTTATGAGGAAACACAAAAAGAATTAGGGCAAATTGTAAAATCACATGAAGTTGCTTTAAGAGAAAAAGGATTTCCGGTTTTATCAACAGATGATAAGGAAAAAATTGAACAAGAAATTAGGGCAGTTCCTTTTGATAGGGATGCTGAACAATATTTTGCTTTTTTAGTCGCGGAAATGAATACAAGCAAGAAGTATGGACAAAAAAGAAGTATTGATCCTGCTTCAAGCGAGCATGGATTATATCTGCAGGCAGCTTTTGCAGGAAGTGGTAGCAGGAGGGAAGAGAAATCTATTGTAAGATATGCTAAATCTTTGGCATGGCTCCAGAATCAAGAAGAAGTTAATCTTGATCATGTTACACAAGTTGCACCGTATATTTTATGGCATCGAATCAAATGGACACCTGAAACAGAGCAAACATTCAGAGATAATGAAAGAGAAGATCCATTGGATTTGTACATAACTAAAAAAATTCTCGGAGACGGAACAAATGAATTGCCTGGAATTAAAAAAAGATTTGCAGAAAGCCAGGAAAATTATCAAAGAGTTATTGATTTAGTTGGACATGGAAAAATTGACCAGGCATTACAAGAAGCAGAAGAGTATGCTGCTGATGGAAAAGGGCATCCTATATTCCAAGATACAATAAAAGATTTGAAAGGGAGATAAAATGCCTAATCCTAGATTTCTTAAAACAGCAGAACGTTGGAAGAATAAAGATGCGCCTATCGAGAGAACTGTAATTCAACCAATAACTCAAAATTCTGTTGCTGTTCAGAATGCAGGTTTTCCAGATCTTCCAACAGAAAGTTTTCTTATGAGTTATGATGGAGTTCACGGAGATTATTTTCAAGAACTAATCACAAAAACAAATGAAAGATTTAGTGGCACAAAAGCAGAAATTCCTATAGGCAATAAAGGAGAAGTTCAGAATATGTATATTCTTAAAAGAATTGCTTTGATTT
>CAZQLC010000029.1:0-9870 GCA_964594025.1 uncultured Methanosarcinales archaeon | reverse complement strand
CCAGCATGGTAGCCGATGTATATTTTAACGGCGTGCATCTTGGTCAGCATCGCGGCGCGTTTACGGCGTTCTGTTACGAGCTTACGCCCCATATTCGGTGGGAGGGCGTTAATGTTCTGGCTGTTCGCGTTGACAATTCGTCGTTCAAGGATGTTCCGCCAATAAGCGGTGACTTTAATATGTTCGGCGGTATTTACCGGCCCGTGTGGCTGATTGTCAAAAATCCCGTCTGCATCACGCCGCTTGATTACGCCTCATCGGGTATAAATCTCAAGCAGACCAAAGTCAGCAAAGAAGAGGCAATAGTGGATGTTCTGGCGAAGATATCCAACGGGCTTGATGTGCGTACATCGGTTCAATCGCGGGCCTCTATAATAACCGGCCCCGGTTCGACAAAAATGACCGGAACCGAAAGCAAATTGCTGGCGGGACAAACAAGGTGGGTTAACCACCGTTTAGAAATTGCCAATCCGCATTTGTGGAACGGGCGTAAAGACCCGTATTTGTATGAAGTAAAGGTCGAGCTTTTGTGCGATGGAGAAGTGGTTGATTCAATAGATCTTTGTCTTTCTAAAAATTGTCCAGAATTGAATTGTTCTGAATGTCCAAACAAAACTAGAGAAGTAATCAAATATCAATGTTACAATGGAGATGTTAAGGAAAAACTATCTGAATGCGATGAGCCAGAGGCTATAATCAAATATCAATGTCAAGATGGAACTGTTGAGGATAATTTAAAAGATTGCGATATTGTAGAAGTAGGTGAAGGTATTGATTTGAGTGAGGAAGAATGTGATTATAAATTCACTGAGTATGGTGATTATAATGATTATATTGAAGATGAATTGGCAGAACTTATTGATTTACCAGATTCTTATTCTAAAAAAAGTTATAGTAGTGATTGGGCAACAAGAAAAAACTGTACTATATTTTTTGTTATGAGTTATAATGGTGAATTTTTATCCTCTAAGTTTATTGCTGTTGAAATTAATGGGATTACGGGGGGATTAATCAAATATAAAGATATTACTCAGGAATATTCTAATGGAGATACTTATTGGGATGACAGAGATGTCTGGTGGTAAATGTAAAACCATTTCTACTCATCTTAATATTCTAAGAATTAACTACGCCAGGTCCAGGATTTGAACCTGGAATCCTTTTCAGGATCCGCTTTCGAGGCGGACGCATTACCTGATTCTGCCAACCTGGCTTTTAGAGAAATAAATAAACTAACAATATTTAAAAAAAAATGCTCTGTCCGGGATTCGAACCCGGGTCACCGCCTTTCTCCAATATCCTTTTAAAAAAGTGCTTCTGTACATTTGTCTCGAGAGGGCGGTATGATTAACCGGACTACACCAACAAAGCTCATTTTTATAATAAAACGGGCCCAGGGGGAATTGAACCCATCCGGAAGTTTTTGAAAAAAACTTCACTAAAACCAAGGGTTTCCTCCTTTCACTCGTCAAGCCATTATAAAATCAAACGGGCCCAGGGGGAATTGAACCCCCGACCCCATGGTTTCTTCCTTTAAATTTATGAAAGGATAAGAGCCATGTGCTCTACCAGGCTAAGCTATGGGCCCTGAATAAAAATATTTTTTTCTGTTTTGAATTTTACTTTGCTCAAGCCCTTTTTAATTTAAAAAAAGAGCTACGCCCAGGCTGGGATTTGAACCCAGAATTCCCAAGGGAACAGGATTAGCAATCCTGCGCAATACCAGGTTATGCGACCTGGGCTTGAGCAAGAATATTTTTAATTTAAAAGAAATTTAGAATATTTATAAATATTGCTAATATCATTAAAACCCGTCAAACTCCTCATATTTTATTGTTTCTGTTAAAAAATGAGAAAATATCTCTTCTGTGCCTATCATATCAATTTTCTGCTGGAAATCGTGAAGGTGTCTCATTTCAGGAAATAAAGCATCAAAACAATAATCATGCTCCTTTAACTCAAAAATATTGTTAATCCACGGGCATTTATCCAGAAAATCAAATAACTCTTTTTTATTTTTGCTTTTGACAATAAAATAAACCCTTATGCTTATGCCAATCTTTTTAAAATCTATAAGAGAAACATGCTTATTGAAAATTCCCTGCATAGAATAAAAACAGTCAAAAACAGTTGAAACAGGCATATTATACTTTCTTCCTATTTTAGCAAAACCAGCTCTTGAATTCTTCTGAATTTCATTTAGAATTTTCTTTTGTTTTTCTTTTAACTCCATATAAATCATATTACAAAAAGACATTAATAAACCTTTATAACAAAAAACCGGAAAACTTGCCTCAGAAATAAAAATCTTATATTTCTATTATCTTACCTTCAGGTCCTGGATTAATCAGTTTGGTTTCTCCAATACAGTCCTCTTTCCCGCCGTATTCATGCAGATGACCGAAAATAACAATGGCTGGCTTTGTATCATTAATAAAAGCCCTTGTTGTCCTGTTGCCTACATGCTCCCCATTCATTATATCGAGCTGTGTCCCGTAAGGGGGGCCGTGTATCATGAAAATAACCTTTGTATTCTCTTTTATATTCTTTTTAAAACTCTCCCCAACTTTATAAAAACCCTTGTCTGTCATACTAAAACCTCCGCCGCCATAACCCAAAATCAAATATTCATCCTTAACAAACATCCCTTTATGAATCTGATAAACATTTTCCAGGTCTTTAGTCAATTCAACCAGATTTTCTTCAGACTCATGGTTTCCAGGTATAATTAAAACCTTTTTGCCTAATTTATTCAATTCCTCAAGAAAATAATCCAAATCCTGCTCAAAAAAAGTCAAATCGCCCGCACACAATACTAAATCAACTTGTTTAGATTTCTCTTTAATCTTATCTAAAGCATCTTTATCCCCATGTAAATCTACAAAAGCCAGAATTTTCATTTTTTCATCTTAAAGTTTCCTGATTGCATCTGTTTCATTAATTTATTAATGTTTTTTCCTTTTCCCATACCCTTCATCTTCTTCATTATGTTTTTTGACTGCCTGTACTGCTTGATTAATGACCTGACATCCTTTATATCCATACCAGAGCCTTCTGCTATCCTCTTAACCCTCTGCCCTGAAATTATATCAGGATTCTCAAGCTCCTCTTTGGTCATTGAATCCATTGCAAATTTCCATTTTTCAAGTTTTTCTTCCTGCACATCCAGCATATTATCAGGTAAATCCATTCCTGAAAAGCCGGGAACCATATTCATAATTTTCTTAAGAGGGCCCATTTTCTTCATAGCACTCATCTGCTCATACAAATCAACAAGGTTAAAATCCCCTTTCATGAACCTCTGGCTTATATCAACTGCCTTTTCCTCATCTATACTATGTTTTGCTTTTTCAAGCAAAGCCTCAATATCACCCATCCCTAATAATTGTGAAATAAACCCTTCGGGCCTGAATTCCTCAATATCATCAACTTTCTCCCCCACACCCATAAATATTATCGGAGATTTTGTTGCTGCACATGCAGCCAGAGCTCCTCCTCCTTTTGCTGTGCCGTCAAGTTTTGTAATAATAACACCATCAACATTGCAGGTTTCATGAAACTTCTCAGCCTGTTTTTTTGCAGCCTGCCCTATATCTGCTCCCATAACCAGCAGATTCTTATCCGGCTTTATTATTTTATTCAGATTGGTTAATTCCTTAATCAGCTCTTTATTTAATGCATCCCTTCCTGCAGTGTCTATAATAACCAAATCATAGTCATTTATCTTTTTTGAGAATTCCTTATAGACTTTCAGGGCATTTTTCTGTTTTTCATTGCCGAAAAAATCAACCTTTATTTGTTCTGACAATTGTTTCAGCTGGTCATAAGCAGCAGGCCTGTATGTATCTGTCTGCATTAAAGCCACCTTTTTCCCTCTTTTTTTAAAATGCTTAGCTATTTTCGCAGCAGTTGTTGTTTTTCCATTACCAAACAAGCCGACAAGCATGATTTTTACAGGTTTTTTGGTTATTTTTATTTTAGAGCCCTCACCCACAAAATTAACAAGCTCCTCATATATAATCTTGATAAGATATTCTTTTTTATCTAATCCTGAAGGGGCTTTTTCCTCTAAAGCCCTTTCCCTGATTTTCTTAGTAAGCTCCATGACTAATGAAACATCAACATCACTCTGCAATAAAGCTCTTTGTATGTCCTTGATTATTTCCTGTATCAAAGCCTTATCTAGGAATAAAGCTGACTTTATCTTCTTCAAACTGTCCTTCAGTGAGCTGCTTAATTTATCCAATACCATGGTCAACTGAAAATAAGTTTAGTTTATAAATGTTTATGTAAAAATAAGACGAAATTAGTTAATTTTATAAATTGATAAATTTTCATTTATTTTGTTGCATCGGTGGTCTAACGGCTATGACTGCGGCCTTCCAAGCCGCCTATCCGGGTTCGAATCCCGGCCGATGCATTTCTATGGCATTCATCATAGCAGGAGTGGAAGAAGCAGGAAGAGGCCCTGTAATAGGGCCCATGGTTATGGTAATTGCAGTTATGGATAAGAAAAAAGAGGATGAATTAAGAAAAATAGGTGTAAAAGATTCTAAATTAATACTGCCTAAAAAAAGAGAATATTTGTTTAAAAAATTAAATGAAATGGTTGATTATGAAATTATTATTGTACAGCCCGAAGAGATTGATGAAGCCTTAAATGGAGAAGAATTAAATTTGAACTGGTTAGAAGCTAAAAAATCTGCTTTTTTAATAAACAAAATGTATATAAAAAAGAAATTTGACAAGGTTATTTTAGACTGCCCTTCAAATAACATCGAGGCTTATAAAACTTATTTGGAGAAAAACCTTAATTTAAAGGTGAGGAAGAACGCTGAAGTCATAGCAGAGCATAAGGCAGATGTTAACCATATTGTTGTAGGTGCTGCTTCTATTATAGCAAAAGTTACAAGAGATAAAGAAGTAAGGAAAATTGAAAAAAGAATAGGAAAAGAGATTGGCTCTGGATATCCTTCTGACCCCAAAACAGTAAAATTCCTTAAAGAAAACTATGACAAATACCCTGAAATCTTCAGGAAGACCTGGAGCACATATACCAAGATTATAAATGAGAAGAAGCAAAAGGGTTTGGGTGAGTTTTGACAATATATACTCTTAAATAATTGTTTTGGTGAAGTAAAAAAATTCCCTTTTCGTTTGGTAGAATATATAAACTTAGTCAAATATACTATTAATAATATGAAGAATCTCCAGAGAACAGGAACATATTTAGAAGATAAAATAAAACTTAATACAAAACTCGCTTTAATATTCTTAGTAATTGGTTTTGTAACTCTAATTTTTTATGTAGGAATACTCTTTATTGGTATTTCAATATATTTTTTTAATAAGAGAAGTCATTATAAAAGTGGATATTCGGGAGAGCAAATTGTTATAGAAGCCCTTCAAAATTTACCAGATTCATATTCTTTGATTAATGATGTCAATTTACCGAATAGTTATGGAAATATTGACCATATTGTTTTAGGTAGCAATGGAATATTCATTATAGAAACAAAAAATTTTGAAGGCGAAATTAGATGTGGAGGGGATGTTTGGTATCAATATAAGGATACATGGGAAATCCCTGAAGAATACGAAATAAAAAGTCCAAGTAAACAGGTTAAAGGCAATGCGTTGAAATTAAAACAATATATTGAGTCAAAAAATATATTTAGTAAATCATTAAGATTATGGGTTGAAGGAATAGTAGTTTTTGCTCATGATGATGTAATTTTGCGTTGCAATAATTCAACTGTTCCTGTCTTCAAAGTTAATCAATTATGCAGTTTCATAAGAAATAAAGAATCAAAGATTAAATTCTCTTCTCACGAATTGGACAAAGTAGCAAAAATTCTATTAAGGCAGGCGTAGGCGGATTGAAACTAACACTTATTATATGAACTAAAATTTATTAAACTAACCACAATCTTTTTAAATTTAAATTAAAACATATTCTAAAATGGCAAATAATTCGATATTTCCTCAATGTCCTAAGTGCAGTGAAGGCGTATTGTTACCTTTTTCTTTTAAAACAGATGTTTTTGAAAAGTGGAAATGCACTCACTGTGGATTTGTTCTGGAGAAAAGATAAGACAAACAAATAATTATATTCTTTTATTAAGGGATTAACCAAAGGTCATATCCCTTCTTTTTAATTAAACTTTTATTTAGAAAGTTCATGCGAGGGATGGGATTCAAACGAAGTTTTTGAGAAAAACATTCACTAAAACCAAGGGTTTCCTCCTTTCAGTCGTCAAGCCCTTTTTGTTAAGGGTTTATCCGAAGGATACAACCATTTGATTTTGATTAAACTTTTCTAAAAGTTCATGCGAGGGATGGGATTCGAACCCACGGACCCACTAAGGGACAGGATATCTTATATTGCTGGTAAACAATATATATTTATCTTAAGTCCTGCGCGTTTGACCAGACTTTGCTACCCTCGCATTGGGTTTTTTAATATAAACCTTTTAATAAAGCCTCTGGCGAGAATTGAACTCGCGACCTTTACCTGTTTGAATTTTTCCTTATAAAAAAGCTGACATACCAAGGTAACGCTATACCCCTAAGCCACAGAGGCGCCTATTTTTAGGAATTAAGTTATTGTTTTTAAATCTTATTATTATATCCACAAACAAAAACATTTTTATACATAACTTTTTTCTTTTTTAATAATGGAAATAAAAGAAGAATGTAAAACAAAACTAAAAGAACTGACTAAAAAAGAAAGGGTATTTTTCACAAAAAGAGGTAATCATTCAATAAAACTGGTTTTAAAATTAATGAAAGAGTTAAATAAAAAAGATATCCTGATACAGGACCAGGGCGGCTGGCTGACTTACGGGCAGTTTATAAAAAAATTCAACCTTAATAAAACAGAACTAAAAACAGACCACGGCATTGTAAACCCTGATGACCTGGATAATCATAAAAAAACAGCTTTGCTCATAAACTCAATGCCTGCGTATGCTTTTCTGCAGGATATGGAAAAAATAACTGAAAAATGCAGAGAGAATAATATAATCTTGATAAATGATGCCTCAGGCTCAATAGGAAAAAAAGAAGCCTATTATGGAGATATTGTTCTCGGAAGCTTTGGAAAATGGAAACCTATTGAATTAAAAGAAGGAGGATTTATTGCAGCCTCAGATAAGAGTTATTATGATTTTTTCGAAAAGGAAAAAGCTGATTTTGATGAAGATTTTTACAAAAGGCTTCTAAATGAATTAAATAATCTTAATAAAAAGATTAAATACTGGGAAAAAATAAGGGAAAAAATAAAAAAGGACTTAAAAGAATATGAAATTATAACTCCTGATTCAAAAGGAATAAACTTAATCGTAAGATTTAATAATGAGAAAGAAAAAGATAGAATAGCAGAATACTGCGACAAAAATAATTATCCTCATACATTATGCCCAAGATATATCCGGGTTAAGGAAAATGCTGTTTCAATTGAAATAAAAAGAATAAGGTGATAAAATGGCTTTAAAAGAACCAACAAACATGAATGAAATATTGTATTTCACAAGAAGGACTATTGATGAAAAAGGAAAAATTATGGCTTGGGTTTTTAAAAAAGAGTGCCCGGAATGTAAAAAGGGGATAATGGAAAAGCCAACAGAAAAAGGTAAAACTAAAATCAGGGCAAAGGAATATATATGTTCTGAATGCAGCCATAAAGAAACATCAGATGAGCTTGAGGATTCTGTGAAACTAAACATAAAATATACCTGTCCTAAATGTGGTTATGAAGGGGAAACCCAGATTCCTTACAAAAGAAAAAGCTATATGGGAACTAAGGCTTTTGTGTTTATGTGTGAAAACTGCAATGAAAAAATACCTATAACTAAAAAAATGAAAAAGATTAAGAAAAAATAAATGAAAAAACTAATCAAGGACATACAAAAGCTAAGGAATTCTGAAACTGAAAAAACAATAAACCAAAAAGTAGAATATTTTAAAAGCCTGAATAAAAAAAATAACAAGGAATGGTTTTCTGAATTATGCTTTTGTATATTAACTGCTAATTCCAAAGCAGCTACTGCAATAAATATTCAGAATGAAATTGGACCAGAAGGTTTTCTGGATTTTTCAAAAGAAAAAATATCAAAAATTATAAGAAAAAACAAGCACAGGTTCCATAATAATAAAGCTGAATTTATTATAGAAGCAAGGAATTTCTCAAATATAAAAAATATTGTTAAAGACAAAAAAGATGTTTTTGAAGCCAGAGAATTCATAGTTAATAATATAAAAGGCCTGGGCTACAAAGAAAGTTCCCATTTTCTGAGAAATGTCGGTTATTTTAATTTGGCTATTCTAGACAGGCATATTATTCGAGTTCTAATGAAAAACAATATTATTGATAAAATACCTAAATGCATAACACCAAAATGTTATCTGGATTTTGAAAAAAAATTCTTTGAATTAAGTGAAAAAATAAAAATAAAACCAGGAATACTGGATTTATATTTATGGTATATGGAAACTGGAAAGGTTCTGAAATAATATATTTTATATGTTAAGAGCAACATAGATACTTTTATTTATGAAAATATTTTTCCATTATAAATTCTTCAAGCGGCTTAAATAGATTATCCAAGGTCATATAGTTTTCCAATATATGGTCAATTTTTTCAATATAACCAGATTGTTCAGGGAATCTTTTTATCTCTTCTTTTTTATTATTTTTATCCTTTCTCAACTCCTCTTTATAACCCAAAGCATTATCTCTTTTTATTTTATTTCCGTCTATTATAAAAAAACTGCATTTGGGGGTTCTAAGATTTACTGGATGGTATTCCTCATCAGAAAAATAGTATATCAATAATTCAGCCTGTCCTGTAATATTTCTATTATGTCTCCAAGGGTTTTTTATTTTACTCACAAATAATAATCTGTACTCCTTATTTACTTTAATCTCAACCTCATTATTCAGGTTTTCACTGTCAAAATTTTCATAGATAATATCTATTTTATCCCCCAGTTCTGAATCCTGAATGTTTTTTTCTTTAAATAAAGTTCCTGTCTCATTCATAACAATATCTTTTTTTAAAACTTTATAAAACTTTTTATTTGTATCTATTTTAAAATAGTAATGATATAATTTATTTCTTCAATTCCTGAAAATCTTTCATATTTATGCTGTTTTTATAAAAAATTTCCAATTTTCTCGTCGAAATTTCGAATTTTTTCACTAAAGGCTTATTAAAAACAAAATTCTGAATAATAACAAAATGGACAAAAAAGAATTCAGTGAAACAGGCCGGGATTTTATAAAACAAATGGATTATCTCAGGGACAAATTAATAAAAGAAAACGAAGAAGGCTTATTATATAAATATCTGGAAAGACTGGAAAATACCTCTCTGGATGAGATGCTGAATGATTTCATAGAAGGAAAAAATAATATTATCCAGGAATCATATAAAAAAATAAATGAGTATGAAAATGTGCCTGAATGGTTTGACGAACAGGAAAAAAATATGGATTTGAAAGAGGCTGAAAAAAATTATTTCAGGCTGAACCGGTTTCTCGAAGAAAAAAAACACAATATAGAAAGCGAGCTGGAAAACAAAATAGATGAAATAAGAAAGGAATTCAAAGAAAACCCTGATTTAAATGATCTGGACCTCTTAAAAGAATATAAAACAAGAATAAAGAGAATAAGGGATTTCTCAGGAGACATGAATCTTGATTCACTAAATGCGAGAACTGATGAATTATTCAGTTTAATAGATGAAAAGACTCAGGATATAAGGAAAAAAATCTATGATTTTGTAAATAAAAAGATTGAAGAGGCAGAAGATGGGGAAAGAAGAAAAAATGAACTTTATGAGAAAAAGAGAGAATTAGAAAAAAGGT
>CAZQLC010000028.1:0-9893 GCA_964594025.1 uncultured Methanosarcinales archaeon | reverse complement strand
ATAAAAAAGGCAAAAAGAAATCCAGAAAAAAATAATGTGTGATTTTTTTATTTTCTCTCTCTTTTCTTTAATGAGATAAATCCTATTTTTTTATCTTTTATGAATTTGTCTAATATTTCTATTTCATTATCAGTCCATTTCTTATTAAGGATTATGTTTTTCAATGCATAAACATCAAGGTCTTCAACATCATCCCATTTACCCATTTTTTTTAATAGGTTAATAAGTTCTGTTCTTTCTTCGCTGTTTTTTGAAGGAAATTCAATATCTTCTTTTATCTTCACATTTGCTATATAGTTTTTTCCATAAACACTCCCTAAATCATTCTCTTCTGCATATTTAATGAGTTTATCCTTCATTTCATCAATCATACCCTTTATCTTTTTTTCTTTTATCTTTAATTCTGCATATTCTTCAACCAGTTTTTCTCCTTCAATTTCTTCTTTCTTTTCAGGCATGAATAAGTGCTTTCTCAGCGGGCATAAATGCTGATAAGCACACCAGTCGCATAAAGCAGAAGGCTTTGGCTCAAATTCAGTGCATTCTTCAATGGCTTTTATACCTTCAAGAGCCATTTTTTTTGCATGCTCTAAATCAGGATTTAACTCAAAAACCTTATCAAAATTAATATAATACCATCTCAGCCTTATATTCTGGGTTGCGAATTTCTTCTTTATTGCTATACTATAAAGGGCAAGCTGCCAGTCTTTTTTCATATCTTCTTCTGAAGGAAGATTTGAAGAGGTTTTATAATCATTTATTATATATGCCCCGTTTTTATAGTCAAGCCTGTCTATGAATCCTATTATATTATACCCATTCATTTCAATGAAAACTTTTTTTTCAACATCCAGAATTTTTAATTCATTCTTTTCTTCTTCTGTTAGGCTTGAAGGGCTGAATTTCTGTACGTAATTGATTAAATGCCTTTCAGCCAGCCTTTTATATTCTGCCTTATTGTAATTTTTTATTATCTTTACATTGTTTTCAGCCCAGCATTCTTTCCATCTTTTTTCAAAATACTGAAGCATTTCTTTTAATGAGTCTGTTTTGCCGTGCTTGAAGTCATAGTACATTTTTTCAAGCACTTCATGAATCACACTTCCAAGAATGCTTTCTGCTGTATGCTTCCATAAAGGTTCTTCTTTATCTATATACCTTAGTTTAAATTGCAGTGGGCAGTTTTTGAATGTATTTATCCTAGAATATGAGTATATCATTTTTTTATAAAAAGTGCATGCCTAAGGGTGGGTATTTTAAAAGACTCTGGCTTAATCCCATGAACATCTCCTCTCCGCGACCCCCAAAGCATGATCATGAAAGTTTAGGACTGCTCCGATCAAGGCCTGATCCGGTTCACAAACATTACCATCAATAGGGACAGAGACTCGACAATGCTCAAAGGACCAGATTCCTAAAAAACACCGCCCCCCAGGCTTCGCCTCATCCATAAGGTCCACTTGATGTAACAGGCGGGGACCAATCACCCAGGCTAGCATTAGAGGAGAATATTTGATAGCTTAAAAAAGTTTCTATTAGTTGTCCTGTGTTTTTACGATTTTAAGAAAAAATTATTTAATATTATTATTTAGAAAAAATTTAAATATGATTTATTTGTCTCTCAATTATGAATGCAGAAAAAGTTAATATTGATAAAATTGTAAATACAAACCCTTATTTAGACAGAAAAAAGATAGAATCAATAAAAAGAACTTTAAGAAAAGACGGATGTCTTGAATATATTCATCCCCTGGAGTGTAATAAAAAGAAAGGAATTTACTTTATTACTGATGGCAGACATAGATTTTATGCTATTAAGGAATCGGGTTATGATGAAGTTTGGGTAATGGTTAATGGTTTTTAATTCTTTTAAGAAAAATTATTTAAATAAACCATAATATTTCTTTTATAGATTATGATAATAAAAAACAGAGATGAGATTTCAACTAATGAATTAAGAGAAAAAGCATTAACCATAGTTGAAAAAGGCATTGAAAGAGTTCTTCCTGAAAATATTATGAAAAATTCAGTTAAGTTTAATGATGATGTTCTGATAATAAATAATAAAGAATATGAAATAAAAGGAAGAATATTTGTTATTGGTGCAGGGAAAGCCTCTGGCTTAATGGCTGAATCACTGGAGAGAATAATAAAACCAGAGAATATAACTGCAGGGATTGTTAATTGTAATTCTGTTTATAAAACAAAAAAGATAATAATAAACAAGGCAAGCCATCCAATACCAGACCAAAAAAATATGGATTCAACAAAGGAGATATTATCTCTTAAGGAAAAACATAATATAACTGAGAAGGATATTGTAATATGCTTAATCTCCGGGGGAGGATCTTCTTTGATGGTTTATCCGGAGGAAAATATAACTCTTGAGGATATACAGAAAATAAACAAACAACTATTGGTTTCAGGAGCAGATATAAACAAAATAAACACAGTAAGAAAACATCTGTCTAAAATAAAAGGAGGGAGGCTGGGAGAATTCTTTTCTCCTGCAAAAGTTGTCTCTTTAATATTGTCTGATGTTATTGGCAATGATTTGGATGTTATTGCCTCAGGACCAACTGTAAATGATTCCTCGACCTTTTCAGATGCTCATAATATTTTAAAAGAATATGAATTATTAGATAAAACACCAGTAAATATTTTGAATCATATTGAAAAAGGAGTCAAAGGCGAAATTAAAGAAACCCCAAAAGAATTAACCAATTGTGATAATCATATCATTGGTGATAATAATCTGGTTTTGAATACAATGAAAGAAAAATCAGAAGAGCTTGGTTTTAAGCCTTATATAATAAGTTCAGTTCAAATAGGTGATACAGAAACAATAGCCAAGAAAACAGCAAAAGAGATTATTGGGGGAAAATACAAGGAGTATAATGCTTTGATTGTTGGTGGTGAAACAACTCCTGAATTGCCTGAAAACCACGGCAAAGGGGGAAGAAACCAGCATTATGCTGCAGTTTCTATGCTTGAAATGAAAAACTATCCTGAAAAATGGGTTCTTGTTTCTATAGATAGCGACGGTATTGATTTTATTAAAGAAACAGCAGGCGCAATTGTTGATAATGATTCATTAAATAAAGCAGAAAACATAAAATCTTATTTGGAAAATTATGACAGTTATAATCTATTAAAAAATATTGGAAACAGCCTTATAAAAACAGGCCCTTCAGGAACAAATGTTTCAGATGTTATGCTTTATTTAATATAAATTCAAATTCTTTCAAAAATTCTTTACTAATGTTCTCATCATGAATAATCAGAATATTCTCATCGTTTTTTTCATTGGCTGACTTTGTGGGGTTGTAGCTTCCTGTAATTACAGTTTTGTTGTCTATGATAAATACTTTATGGTGCATAATATCAGGGTTTTTGTCAGTTTTTACATTTATATTGTTTTCATTTAGCTTTTTGTATTCTGAATATTGCGTATTGGCTGAGAATTTTTCAAAAACCCCTTTTATTTCAATACCCTTTTCATGTTTTTCAACCAGTTTATTTCCTATATTTTCAGAAGTGAATGTGAAAACCATAAAATAAATATTTTCTTCAGCTTTTTCTAACTCTTCCAGAACTTTTTTCTCGCAGTTGTCTTCAGGGCAGAAATAATTCTCTATTAAAATCCCATTTATCTTTAATTTAGTTGTTCTTGTTTTCTTTTGTTTTTCATTATTTTCCAGCTCATTAAATTCATCAAGGAAATTCTCTTTTAAGATAAGGGAATGGATTATCAGCACGTTATTATTGTTTTTGTAGTTTCCATTTATAGTAGGATTAAAGCTCCCTGTTACAATACCCTTATCAAAAACACAGAACTTGTTATGCATTAAGCCGTAACCATAATCCACAATAAATTCTTTATTGTCTTCATTGACATTGTCTTCATCTATAATCACAGAAGCGTTTTTAATTTTCAGTATTTTTATCAACGGCTCCAAATCAAGGTCGTAAAAAGCGCATTTTACAAAAGAAGAGCTTTCAATTTCTTTAATCAAAGCCATAGAGCAGTTATCCTGAGGACAAAAATAAACCTTGATTTCACCTTCTTCTTCAGGAATATTATTGTAAAAAACAAAATAGTATAATATTATTACAAAAATCAAAACTATAATTAAAATGTATTTTTTATTCATATTTCTTTAAGAGAACAATCCTTAATAAGTCTTTAACAAAGAAAAACGGAAATCTTACAATTTATTTAAAAGACCTTGTCTTTTTAATCCCAGAATGTTATTTAAAATTTCTGTCTTCCAGAATCTTTAGTCCTGAGATTATTGAATGCCTCATCTCCGGCTTTTTTTCTATTATCTCTTTAACTAAAGGATTCAAAGGTTCTTTTTTTATTTTTTTGCATAATTTTTTTTCTTTAGAGTATTTTATTATTTCCTCTTCTGGTATGTTTTCCATAAGCCGAATTATTTTTTTGTTTTTATTCTTATTATTAAGATAATCCCGTAATTCTTTTGATATTGTTTCAGGCCTTTCAGGTTTTTTATTAAAAACCGGCTGAATCAGGATATTAATTTCTCTTTCCATGTTCCAGGGGGCTATTAAAAAATTATTCCTGAAATCAAACCTTTTCAGGTTTTTCACTTCTTTTATTTCCATCCTTTTATGGAATATCCTTTTTAGCAAATGCATAGAAACAAAAAACTCCTTTGAACTGTCATTATAAACAAAGATATTCTTCTCAGGGTCAAAGTTCTCCTTTAATCTTAAGTATTTCCTGACTTTTTTCTCAGTCATGTTAAGAAAATCCTTTTTTCCCATGTTTTCACAGAATAATTAATGGTTTAAATAATTTGTTTTTAATTTGTTACTATTTTAGGATAGTATAAAAAACGAAACCTTTAAATATCAATCATTATTTACTATCTTTGTGAGAAAAAACTCACCTCTTTTTCCCGGGAAGTCTCTCTTTTTCTAGAGGCTTTCTGGGTTTATGGTCATTTTTGTTTCTTATTATAATAAAAACAATAAATCCTCCTATAGAGATGCCTAAAAAGAATACGGATAATGATATAATATTGAAATAATCCGTCCTTAAAATTATTCTGGGTATTTTTTCAAGAAAGCCATTCTTTTCTGCTTCCCTGAAATACATGTCTAAATTGCTTAATTCCAGTGCATATTCACCATATAACAAGCCTGATGAGGCATCCTCATCCTTTAATGATAAGGCGTATTCATAATAGCTGTAGCCTATAATAGGAAAATTTCCTTTTGAAGCCTGCTCTGCAATAATCTTTTCAGCTGATTCGAGCTTTTCATCAAGTAAAATATTTAGTTCGTCTTCTTTTATCAGCAGGGTTGTCATTATGAGGTTTGACTGTGCCTTTGATTTTGAAGCCCTGTAGATGCATAAGCCGTAATCCCCCTTTTTATAGTCGTCTATTGCCTGCCCTGTTTTTTCTTCTCCGGGCTTTTCTTTGAAGTACATATAAATATAATTGTCTACTTCCTGGGCTTCATAGATTTTTTTCAGGCATGTTTCTTTCAGGCTTTCTTCATCAAGCTCTATCTTTCTGCCATCCCATTCAAAAAATTTAGACCAATACAGTGCACTGTTGTACCTTTCAAGGGCATATGCGATCTCCTTTTTTGAATTATTGCCTTCTTCCTCATATTTTTCAACAGACATCAATGCTTCATCTATCCTCTCTGAAACAACCATGAATGTCTCAAGATTCTGAAGGCTTTTTATCTCAATGGAATTTATCTCCTCTTTTAATCCAAGGAGTTTCTCTTTTGTAATTTCATGTTTCTCTTTTATATTATCTTCAGGCATTTTTTTAATTATAATCTCATCAATCAGCAGGTTTGCGGAAAAACAATAGCTTGCCCCGCTGTAATACTTTCCTTCCTTAATTGATTTTATCCCAGACCCATATCTTTGAAAACTTTTGTTTACTGTCTCATTATCTTTTTTATCCTCATATTCTCCTGCAGTTTTATTAAAGCTTTCACATAAGTTTTCAGCAATTGAGCTCATTATTTTATTGTATTCCTCAGGGATTTTTATTTTTTCATAATTCTTTGAGAAATTTTTCCCTGTGAATTCATAAACAGCCTGGTCCAGATTGCCTACTTCTATTACTTTTGTATCTATTCCTGTTAAATTAAATGATATATTTGCCGAATGGTGCCATCTTGGGATTATGACCTTTTCAAATCTATCTTTTTCAGCAGCTTTTATTTTTTCCTCAATTTCACCCACAGGGCCTATAACATACCCTGAGTTTATTGTTCCTGTCATAACTGCCTTTTCATTCAGCCTTAAATTGTCAAGCATTGCGATTGTAAGGACAGCAGCAGAGGCTCCTGCACTTGGACCTCCGACTGTAGTTGAGTCAGACCTTATCCTGTAAAAAAAATCATATTTATCGCAGTCCTTATTTACATATTTACATGCCAGCCTGTTTGCAAACCTGACAGTAATCTGGGTGTCAAGTTCCGACAATGGAAAGGTGTCAAGATAAACATTACCATCTCCGGGTTTTATCTCAAGATAAAGATGGGCTATTTTTCCCACGCTTTTATTGTCCTCTGCCCTATAAACACTAAGAAGAGGCATATATCCTTTTTTTGTATTCTCTATAGAAAAAACAGGATATAAAGAAGATAAAAATAATATTATTATTAGAATCCAGAGCATATTTTTTGGTTTCATACTTTTCTTTTATACCTGCCTCTTTTTTCAACCTGTTCCAGCCTTTTTAATATTTTTTCTTTGTTTTTTGGATTATAATGCTTAAGAAATAATTTAAGTGCTTTTTCATAGACTTCGTAATGCTTGCTTTCAAGTGCCTGTTTGAACAAATGTATATCGACAGCCTTGTCTTCTGTTTTATGTGATATAAAGCTTAAGCCGAAGTCTATAAAATAAACTTTGTTGTCTTCTGGATTTAATATCATGTTTGAAGTTGTCAAATCACTGTGTATAATATTCTTATCGTGCAGTTTTGAAACTGATTCAGCTATTTCCTTTACAAGATTTATATTATTATCCAATAAGTCCCTTATCCTTTTCCCAGGGATTTTCTCCATAACAATCCTTGTTTTTTCTTCTTTTATTAATTTTGGGGAGTTTATTAGTGATTTTTTCAGTATTTTTGATTCCCTCTTGGTTCTTTGTTTTCTTAATAAATTGTCAATCTCATTTATTCTGTATTTTTTCTTTATCCTGTCTTTTATTATATTATCGCCTTTTTCATATATTACAGCTTCTGCCCCCTGTGCTATTTTCTTTTTCATATTATTTCTGAAGAATTATGTATTTATAAGAATTTCCAATTATTTTTGATATAAACCCAGAAATGATTATTATTTCTGCTGGTTCAGGAAGTTAAGTGCTTCTTCTGCTGTCTTACCTTCAAAAACTATTTTCTGTATTGCCTTTGTTAAAGTAAATGGCTTTTCATGCTGCCATATATTCCTTCCTACAGCTATCCCTGCTGCCCCGTTTTTGATTATCTCCTCAATTTTATGCAGGAATTCAGGGATTTCAGTTTTGTTCCCTCCTGATATGACTACTCTTGTTTTACCTGCGCATTTTACAATCCATTTAAGCCCTTCAGGGTCATTATTATATTTTATTTTTACAATATCTGCTCCCAACTCCAAACCTATTCTTGCAGAATAAGCCAGAAGGTCATTGTCTTTTTCATTTTTTATAAATTTCCCCCTTGGGTACATCCATGCTATTACAGGCAACCCATAATCATGTGCAGTTTCTACAATCCTGCTGAATTCCCTGAACATCTTTGGTTCTGTCGGTGAGCCGTCGTATATTGTATAGCCCACAGCATCAGCCCCAAGTTTTACAGCCCTTTCTACTGAGCACACCTGCCTTGATATGGGGTCCATATCAGGAATTGAGGTTTTGCCGTTCAGTTTTATAATCAGAGGAATGTCCCTGTAAGCGCCTGTATAATATTTTTCAGCTATGCCGTGCTGTAATATCACGCCGGTGTATTTTCCCTCTAATGCAATATCAAGAATCCTTTTGGGGTCAACATTCTGCAGGTTAAAGTCTTTTGGCCCATGCTCAATGCCGTGGTCATATGCAAGAAACATAATCTTGTTTTTTCTGAGAAGCTTATTAATCATTATATTAGTCAATTACCCACCTCATTTTTATTAAATAGATTTAATTTATTTATATAATTTTCTATTAAACTTATCACAAGTATGATATTTTGCTGTAAATCTTTTCCAGATTGCCGTCATCATGCATTATTTGTTCCATAGAGTCTGATATTATATTAATATCATTTTCCATCGCCTCAAGAAGCTCATTCCTGAATTCATCTGCTGGCGGGTCCTCTTTAAGAATGCCTTCAATCATGTTCAGGTTTTCCTTTATCTTGTTCAACTGGTCTATTTTGTCTTTTATGAATATATAATCTTTTATTGTGATAAATTCTTTTTCAAGGTTTTCAATATTCAGTATCTCTTTTATGTCCCTTTCAAGAACCTTGATTTTTGTTTTTACAGAATAGATTATTTTTTTCAGGTAATTTATCTCGAATTCTTTTTCATTTATTTTCGACTCATAAATAGACTGCCTGAATTTTTCCAGTACACTATTAAATTCTTTTATGATTTTGGATAATTTCCCTTCTATTATTTCATCCTTTTCCTCTATCATATAAAGTTTAGGTAATTGTTTAAACATATCATATTAATTAATATATAAATATATAAACTTTATTATAAATTAGATAAATACTCTTGAAAAGTAAAGTTTAAATATATGGGTTAATTTCAAATTTTTAATGGCTGAAGAAAATTTTTTAAATAAAAAATTAGCATATTATTTTTATACTCAAATAAATGACTTTTCTGCAGATGATAAACTACATATTAAAGAATTATTTGGTAAAAAAGAAATTCCATTGATTGTTTATTTTATTCAAGAAAATAAAACTCTAAAAGAGAAAGTTGGGATTATATTCAATGAACAAGATCCTAAATGTAAAGATATTACTGACAAATTAACCAATAAAGGAATTATTCCTAGTGCTTCAGATCTGGATTCTCGTTTATTTATTAGTATTGGAAAATATTTAGATACACCTGAAATAATACCTCATGTTGATTTTGAGTATGAGAATAATGGTAAAAAAATATATTCTGTTTTTGTGGTTCACAATAGTAAAGTAAAAACTCTTGAAGAATATAGAAATAGGGGAAAAGAGATTTTAAGAAAAATTGATTCTTTATATAAAAATCTTTTTTTAAGGTCTCTCTGTATTCAGTTAAAAAGAAGAGAGAATTAATATTATTTAAAATTTATTTTGTTATTTTAAAATCTTATTAAGAATTTCCATGGTTTCTTTACCGCTGACTTTACCTTTAAGTTTCTTCATTATCATTCCCATATAAGCCCCTTTACTAAGATTTGGGTTGTTTTTTATTATTTTTTTAATCTCATTTTCAAGCTTTTTGCTGTCAATATTTCCATAATCCTTAATGTCAAATTTGCCTGTAACAATATCTGCTAGGGCCCTGTTCAGATGGTTCTTTGCTATCTTTCCTTTATCCACAAGCCCCAATGCTGTTTCTATATGCTCGTCTTTTATCTTTTCTTTGTCAATATCATACTCTTTCTTAAGCTCATTTCTCTTGGACAAAAACACATCCACAATAAAGCCAGGCTTCAGGTTTTTCAGTTTTTTGAATAAGCCTTCAAAGTATTCCTTCTGATAGGCTATTTTTCCTGCTATATTTTTGTTTAAGCCGTATTTCTCAAGGGTTTTTGTTTTTTCACTTAAAAGCTCAGGGATTTTTACAGAATCAAGAAGTTTTTCAGTTATCTCAATATCAGGAATGTCTGTTTCAGGATACATTCTTGCAGAGCCCGGCAGAGG
>CAZQLC010000027.1:0-10595 GCA_964594025.1 uncultured Methanosarcinales archaeon | reverse complement strand
AATTCCTTTGAACTGAAGCTTGTTATTGTCTTATCTCCTTCAGGGTAATAATTAACAAGTTGCGCCAGTATATATTTGTTTGAAAGCCTAACAACTAATCTGGAGTCTCTTTTTTTCAAAAGGTTTAACCTTTTTTTATAATTGGTCTTTTGCTCCCTTTTTCTCCTTTTGGGCACACTATGCCTTTTATTTCTTGCCATTATTTCTCACTTTTTGTTTTCCTTGTTTTTTGGTTATGAAAATATCGTGCTCATTAAGGTAAATCTTGATGTGTCTCCTGCTTCTGAAAAATCCCCCTTTTATCTTACGGATTATATTCCTGTAACTCTCTTCCTTAATTAATTTCTTTGCCCTTAATTCCTTTAAAAATTTTCTTTGTATCCTGACAGCCTCAACCCATTTCTGCTTTGAGCTTTTCCTTGATGAAGGAGTCCCCTTTCTGGAGCCTAAGCCTTTGCCTCTTCCCTTTCTTTTTTGCTTTAACTGGTGTTTTCTTCTGTGTGGAGAGACTTTTAACTTATTTGTCCTTTTTATGGCCTTGTCACTTGCAAGCATTCTTATATCTGTCCTTGTCAGTGCCTCGCTTATCTCATCCAGCCTGTTTTTATCAAATTTCACCCTTTTAGGTGAGCATTTCAAAACATCTGCTGCAAGTTTTTTTTGTAATTTTAAATCCATTTTCATTACCTTTTTGATTTTTTATTAAAAAGATGCCAAAAATCTATTTGGTTTTTAAGCACCTATTTGATTTTTGAGTATTTTATATCTTCTTTGTTAACAGCTTATCTTTTTCCTTTTTTGCCTCTTGCTTTTCCTCTTCCTCTGTTTTCTCCTGATTTTCTTCTTTCTGCGGCTGTTTTTTCTTTTCCTTCACTTCTTTCTCCTGCTTTTTCTTCCTTGTTTCGAGCTGTTTTTTCTTTTGTTCTTTGGCCTTTTTCCATTCATCCATTTTTTTATTAAATGTTTCAGCATCAAAATTCAGTATTTTTATTTTTTTCTTATCTGCCTTGTCAACAATAATTTTTTTCTTTTTATTTCCCAATGCTGCACTTATTATAACAGCCTGTTTTTCAGGGTCTATATTGTCAATTGAGCTGATATTGTTAATATAAACAATCTTAAGACCTTCAGGAGAAAGGTTTCTCATTTTTTTGGGGTTTTTATATCCTGTTTTAGGGTATTTACTGTGGCCCCTTAATTTTCTCCTTAATTTTGACTGCAGTCCTTTTGGCTTTCTCCATTTTGGGGATAATCTTGATTTTCTTTTGGATGCCTGCCTGATAAAAATAGGCTTTCTTTTCTTTTTTCCTTTATTTTTATCTGATTTCATGTTTTGTTTCCTTTATATGAGGTCCTTTCCGTCTTTATGATATATATAAATCCCATCCTGAAATATCCTCTTGTCAAAGCCGGGCCTTTTTGTGAGGGTTTCGATATCTGCAGCTGTTTGTGCTGTTTTTTCTTTATCTATTCCCTCAACAATAACCTCATTGCCTTTTACTTCAACCTTTATGTTTTCACGGACAGTTAATTTTCTTGGGGTATTCTCACCAATGAAATTCTTTACCTCGAATATATTGTTCTTGACTGAAACATTCATCGGAAAATGGGTATAAAATATCCTGAGCCTGTATATGTGCCCTGAATTTATCCCTTTTATCATATTAATAAGGTGTGATTTATATGAATAAATAAGCTTTTTTTCCCTTTTCGTGGGCTTTTGCTCGCAGCTTAAAACCATTTCATTTCCTTTTATATCTATATTTATTCTCGGATTGAAAAATTCCCTTTTTAATTCCCCTTTCGGGCCTTTTATGACAAAAAAATTATTCTCGTGGCTAATCTGGACTCCATCAGGAATTTCTATGGTTTCAGTTATTTTGTCTATCTTCATTTTTTATAACTAATAACAATAAGCGATTAACTTGCCCCCAATATTTTTTTCTTTTGCCTCATTATGTGTCATTATGCCTTGTGATGTTGTAACAATGATGACCCCAAAATCCTTTGCCGGCAGGTATCTTTGCTCGTATTTCTCAAAATTATCCACCTTAACATCAAACCTCGGCTTTATTGCCCCTATCTTATTTATTTTCCCTATAAGGCTTATCTTTAATTTTCCTCCCCTGTTATCTTTTATAACCTCGTATTTGCCGATAAAGAGTTTCTCATTCAGGACATCCAGAACCCTGCGTATCATCCTGGAGTTATGCCTGGTTAAAACTTCTTTTTTTCCTGTTTTTTCATAGTTCATTATATGTGACAAAACATTTGCCAGTGGGTCATTTAAAGTCATTTTATTTCACCATCAGTTATATTTATCAAAACCTATCTTTTCAGCAATTTCCCTGAAACATCTCCTGCATAAATCTAATCCGTATTTTGAGATGACAGCATGCCTGTTTCCGCATCTTCTGCATTTTTTCACATTCTTTGATTTTGTCCTGTCTTTAGGAACATTATACTTTTTCCATCTCACAAGCTTTGCTTTCTTGGAGCCAATCTGTTTCAAAACCTTTTCATTTGAACTGCTTGTCATTATTCTACCTCTGATTCTTCTTTTAATTCAACATTAAATTCTGATTTCATGAATTCAATTGCCTGTTCCTGATTTATCTTATGATGTGAAGGAATATGGCTTTTCATGTATTTTCTCCTTTCAACCCTGAATCCTGCCCTTTTCAGGACAATGGTCGCCTGCAGGCCCAGAAGGCCTATGTCAACATTATAATCAACACCATCCATATCCATATAACGGGGTATGCCAAAGCTTATATTGCCG
This sequence comes from uncultured Methanosarcinales archaeon, assembly GCA_964594025.1. GTDB lineage: Archaea > Nanobdellota > Nanobdellia > Woesearchaeales > UBA9642 > JAFGLI01. Next base: position 7,813 of record CAZQLC010000027.1, on the reverse strand, counting down.
TTTTTATCAAAACAGCTTTTCCCCAACATATTTTCACCTGCAGATAAAATCTTAGGTATCAGTTCCAGGGCATCTTTCCCCCTTAATGTTATTTTGCATCCTATGGGCAGTCCGGGTCTTAATGACCAGGTAGGGATTCTTTTTTTTGTTACTGTTTCTATAGGTTGTTTGTTTGTGATATAATTAAGCAGTTTTTTTGCTTTTTCCATTTTTGAAGTATCTTTTCCGACACCGATATTCAAAACTACCTTATCCACTTTGATTGTCTCCATGACATTGGTGGTTTTTTCCTTTTTTTCCTTCTTTATTTTTATTTCCGGTTTTTGCTGTATCTTTTGCTCACTCATTTTTTATCTCCAGATTCATTTTTTTCGGAATAACAATTGAATAATTTTTCTTGGTTTTGAAAACCTTGTCCTTATTTTTTTCATTATTTTCAAATTCAAATTCAATATCCTCTCTTTTTATGTTTTTTATTATGCCTGTATTCCCTGTATACTTTCCTTTAAAGAGGAATACCCTTGAGCCTTGGCTTAAATCAAGCGTTTCCTTTATCTGGTTGGTTTTTATCTCGATTAAAAGGCTCTGGTTTGTTTTATATTCATCTTTTTTAACAATAATATTAGTTCCGTCAAGGAAATTCAGCTGCGTTTTATTTTTCTTTATGTTTGTTTTATTGACAATTTTTACAACTCTTGTCTTGTTATATTTTTCATCCAGAGGCAATAAAGCCAGCTTGGATTTTCTTGTTAATATTATAGTATAAGCCTCATTAAGCTCAGGAAATGATATTACATCAAGGAAATTCACCTGCTTCCTGAAATCCCAGACTTTTTTTCCATTTATCAGGATTTCATGGTTTTTCAGTATATTTCTTGATTCCTTTGTTGTGGTTGATTTATTAAGTATGTCTTTTAATATTATATTTACAGGAAGACCCAATTCCATAGGCATTCCGCCGGGATTTGGCCTTGTGGTAAATTTATGCTCCTTTCTGTTGATGGACCATGTCCTGGGCGCATTTATCCTTTTTAAATGATTTTTTGTCATTTTTTACCTCATTTCTTCTTTTGTTTTGTTATTTTAACTTTGGATTTTTTAGTTGTTGGTTTTTTCTTAACTGATTTTTTTGATTTCTTTGAATTCTGTAATTTTGATTCATGTTTTTCAGCTGTCTTATCTTCCTGGCTCTTTTTTGGATTTTTCAGGTTTTCGCCTTTTAACTTGGCAGTTCTTTTCTTATCATCCAGATTCAGTTCAACTATCATTACATTTGAAGGGCTTAAAGGATATGATGTTTTTGTGCCGTCCTTTTTTGTAATTTTTATCTTATCAACATAAATTCTTGATTTTTTAAGGTCAACTTTTTCAACCCTTCCTTCTTCTTTTCTGAATCTTCCGTTCATGACCCTTATTTTGTCCCCTTTTCTCAGCCTTATGGCTCTCCTGCTGTATTTTTTTCTCAATTCCACAGACAAATGTGCATTGAGGAATTTTCCTTTTATATGCAGAGGAGCATTAAACCTGTATTTACGCTGTTTGTTTGGCTTAATGCTTCTGTTCCATTTCCTTGAAAATTTCTTTTTCATTTTTCGTTTGTTTTTTTGTTTTATATAAAATTAAACTATTATACTTGCAACTTTTGCAACAGGAGACCACCTTTCAGTCACTTCTTTTGCAATAGCTCCCTTGAATATGGTTCCTTTTGGATTGCCGTTTTCGTCTTTTAATACAATAGCAGCATTATCCTCAAACTTGACCCTTAATCCATCAGGCCTTCTGTATTCCTTCTTCTGCCTTACTATCAATGCAGGAACAACCTGTTTAATCATATCAGGTTTCCCTTTTACTACAGAAGCTATGACCATATCACCCACTCCTGCAGATGCTTTTCTGCCTTTTCTGGTTTTCAGCCTTTTAACAGATATTATATTAAGCAAAAGGGCTCCTGAATTATCGCATGTTTTTATTTTGCTTCCTACAGGCAGGGACCTTGTTATTTTTGATTTTATCGGCTTCATTTTTCCAAAACCTCCAGAACAACAAAGTTCTTGGTCTTTGATAACGGCCTTGTTTCAGCTATCTTTACAATATCCCCCTCTTTTGCATCTATGCAGTCGGGGTTATGTGCTTTTATAGTTGAAGTGAAAACTGCAGACCTGTCATATTTCCTGAATATTTTCTTTCTTTTCCACTGGACGCTGACAGTCCTGTGCATTTTATCACTTATTACCTCGCCGACAAAAACTCTCCCGTGAATTTTTAAATTCCCGTGGAAAGGACATTTCTCATCAGTGCATTTCCTGTCAGGGATCTTTAATTCAGACTTCAGAGACTCATCTGTTTTTGTATCTTTGCTCTTTGCCTGTATCGACTCCTTATTTTCAGCTTCAGCCTTTGGTTTATTTAAATCAGAGCTCTGCTCTATATTGGATTTCTCCTCAGGAGTTTTCTTCTTTTCTTTTTTGTCCTGTTGTTTTTTTGTGGTTTTCTTTGTCATTTTGATACCTTGCATTATTTTATTTTAATCCTGTCTTCAGCCCTTTTCATAATCCTGCTGCCTTCGACAGTTTTCCCATGAATATTAAATATATTGTGTTTTTTTATCACTTTTTTTGTTCCCTTGTCTGTCTTTAAAACAAATGTGTTTTTTGTTTCATCTATTATCTTCCCTTTAAGCCCTATAATGGACTTATTCCCTGAATCCATAACCTCAAGCTCAAGGCCTATGAATTCTGTTTTTAGGAATTTCATTTTATCTTAATAGTTTCCGGTGGAAAACCTTCCTTCACGAGGACTTCCCTGACTTTGCTTAAGTGGTCTCCCTGAAGCTCTATTTTGTTTTTCTTCACTGTCCCGCCGCATGCGAATTTCCTTTTTAATTTTTTTGCCAGTTCCTCCAAATCCACTTCTTCACCATTTATCCCTTTTATTATTGTATACTTTTTTCCGAATTTCTTCTTTTCTATAGTTGCTGTTATCTGCTGTCCTTCTTTTGCAATATTCTGGAAGGAGTCCAATTCATCCGGTAAACCGGTTATTTTTGATAAATCAGTCATTTTTTTCTTTAATTTTTTGTTTATCCTCTGAATTTTTTTCTTTGATTATAGTATTAACCTGAGCGATTGTTTTTTTAAGCTCTTTTATTCTTGAGGGCTTTTTTATTACTGCCTGGGCTGACTGTGCCCTAAGCTTCATCAGCTCCATTTCAGCATCAGCCATATTTTCCTTCAAATCCCCGATGCCCATTGCTCTTAATTTTCTTGGATTCATTTTTTGCCCTCTTTCTTTTTATTGGCTGTCTTGTCTTTTTTTTCTTCAGTTTTATCTTTATTTTTGGCTGTCTTTTCCGGGATGTCTTTTTTTGGTTTTATCTCTTCTTTGTTTTCTGTTTTTTTCTCTTCTTTTTTTGGTTTTGAGCTTATTGTTTTTTCCTCTAAAACAACCTCGAGATGGGTTCTTTTCATTTTTCTGCTTCTTTTTCTGCCGTAATGAAAAGTTGAGCCCGCTTTCTGGGCAGCAATATGCTTTATGAACAAACTTGAGCCCAATCCCTTGTCAAGGGCATTTGATTCAGCACTTTTTATTATTTTTAATATTTCCTTGCATGTTTTTGGAACAAACCTTCCTGCCCCTTTGCCCGGCTTATGCCCTGCTCCCTCACTAAATCTCCTGAAAGGTATAGCCTCTTCCATGTTTATTGACCTTTCAAGTATCCTTTTTGCCTTTGTTATTTCTTTTCCCCTTAAAATATTGCATATCTCTATTGAATTCTTGAATGAAACAGGGAGATCCCTGCCTAATGCTCTGGCCATATTTTCCCCGAAATCCTCAATAGTATATCTGTATCTTACCATTTTTTATCTTATTTTAATGATATGTTTGCACTTGACCTTGTTGCACCCACTCCTGGTTTATTATGTTTGATTTTCTTTCTTGTCATAACAAACTCGCCAAATAAATGTCCTATTGTTTCCTCTTTAAAAGTAATGGGCTCAAACTTATGCCCGTCATGTATCCTTACTGTTTTTCCAACCATTTCAGGAAGAACAATCATATCCCTCAAATGGGTCTTTACATTATCTTTTAGCCTGATTTGGTCTCTTAATTTCTTATAGTTTTCAGGAAACCCTCTTTTTATGGTCCTCCTTGTCTTTGACGGCAGCAGCTCTGCCAGCTCATTTAATGACATTGCCTTTAATTCATCCAGTGTTTTTCCCCTATAGCTAAATTTTTCTTTTGCCATTTTGATTTTACCTTTTTATTATTCCTCTGATTTACCCCTTTTTCTTCCTGTTCGCTTAGGGCTTATCAAACCAACCTTTCTTCCAGGAGGAGCATGCCTTGAAATAGGCCTTGATCTCCCCTTTCTTGAGGATCTTGAGTTTCCAAATGGATGGTCAGTAGCATTCTGTGATGCTCCTGAAACAACAGGATATAATTTGTTCTTTGCTTTTTTATAATAATATTTATTACCTGCTTTAAGGAAAGGCTTTTCCTTCCTTCCTGAGCCTGCCACTCTTCCTATTGTGGCCCTGCATTTAATATTGAAAATTTTGATCTTTTTTGAAGGCAGCTTAACTTTGATGCCGTCTTTTGTTTTTCCTACTATTACACCAAAAGAGCCTCCTGCCCTTATAAACTTGCCCCCGTCTCCCGGAACAGATTCTATATTAAATATCCTGGTTCCTTCAGGAATATCTATTAATGGCAGCACATTGCCGTTTTTTATAACTGCATCAGACCCTATCTGAAGCTTTTGACCAACCCTTAAACCTTCTGAAGCTATCATCAGTCCTGTCTGGGTCCCATCATTATCTGAAGGATATAAAACTTCTATTAAAGGAGCACTGTGTCCCCTGCATTTGACAATATCTTTTATTTCAGCCTCATGGATATTATATATTACTCTTGCTTCTCCTTTATAGTTGAAGCTTGGAGCCCTGTATGTCGGCCCTCCTTTTCCTCTTGCCTGTTGAATCAGTCTTTTTCCCATTTTTGATATTTATTTTAAAATTACATTAATCCCATTTCAGTTGCTATATCAATAGCAGGATAATCCTTACTGAATTTGACATATGCTCTTTTCACTGCATCAGGACCCACTAATGTATTTACCTTATCAACCTTTACTTTGAATATTGTTTCAATTTCCTCTTTTATCTGTTCCTTTGTAGATTTTATCTCAACTACAAAAATAAGCTTGTTTTCTGATTCCATCAGCCTTATTGACTTTTCAGTTGCCAGAGGATATTTTATGTATTTCATTCTTTGCCTGTTATCCTTTTATCTAAAACATCAATTGAACTTTCAGTATATAATGTAACTCTCCCAGGATTTGCCCCCGGAGCAAGGTCCTCTGTATTTAATGATAATGCATCAGCTATGTCAACACCAGGAATATTTTTCCCGTATTTTTTCAATAATGAATCCTTTCCTGAAACCACTATCAGTAAAGACTTGTTTTTCTTGTATTTCCTTCCTCTTCTCTTTCCTTTTCCTGCCCTTATTTTTCTCTCTTTTGTCCTTTCAAGCTCTTTTTCAAAGCCTAATGAGATTAAAGAGGATTTAATCTCTTTTGTTTTAGAAACTTTCTCAAAATCATCTGTGATTATAAATGGATATTTTTCAGGAACTATGTGGCTCCTCTGTTCTGCAAGTTTTTTGTTTAATGTTGCAGCCAGAGCAGATAAAAATGCTTTTTTATTCTCTTTTTTGTTTATTTTCTGCTCCCATATCTTCTCTGCTTTTGGAGGATGTGCCCTTCTTCCTCCCACAGTCCCGGGGGCAAAAGCCCCAACCCAGAACATTCTTGTTCCCCTTCTTGAGAGTATCTTTCTGGGAACCCTGCTTATTCCATGGCCATAACATCCCCTGTATTTCCTTCTTCTTTTATATATAAGGGTTGAGTGTCTTTTTCCTGCCTCAGGGTCACTGCCGTAAGGCTGCCTTCTTTTGGATTGTAAAGATAAGACTGCTCTCTGTATAAGGTCCTGTCTTAAAGGCTCATTAAAATAGCCTGCTAATGTTATATTTCCTTTCTCTTTCCCGTTTTTATCCAAAATTTTTAATTTCATCTTAAACCCTGCTGTGAACTTTTGCTTATATAATGAATATCAGGAGCTTCTTCACTTTCTTTTTCCTCTTTGCTCTCCCTTATTGGCTTTGTTAAGATAACTCCTCTCTTTTTTGGCCCTGGTATTGACCCCTTTATTAATATATATTCACCGTTTACAATGCCGTATGACCTGAAACCGCTTTTGGGGTTTATCTCTTCAGGAGCATTGTCTATCTTAATTATCTGTTTATTATAATCTATTCTCTGGTGGTATCCTGTCTGGCCTGCAAAAGCTGACCTGTACATAATATGGCCCTGCTGGGTCCATGGTCCCAAAGACCCCGGTCTTCTCCTGCCTTTTTCAGACTTATGGGGCTTTAATTTTATGCCGAATCTTTTTACAGGACCCTGTGTGCCTTTGCCCTTTGTGATTGCATGGGCATCAACAAAGTTTCCTGCCTTAAAAACATCCCCTATATGTATATCCTTGTCTATTTTTTCCTTAATCAAAGATATTTTTTCTTCTTTTGTTCCAGAGAGAAAAATCTCAAACAGTTCAGGCTTTTTCTTAAATTTTATCAGATGTGGCTGGGTATAAACAAGAACTGCGATTTCATCAAAATCATCTAGTTTTATTTCATCTATATTTTCTTTAGAAATAGGAAGGTTTGTTTTTCTTTTTAATTGTTTATTGACTTTGAAAGTGATCTGTTTTTTCAGTTCCATATATTTATTTTTTTCCTTATAGAACCTCACACCAGCAATTCTCATCGGTGGGCACTCAACAACTGTAACAGGAACCCTTATCTCATCTCCTTTAGTAATAGAATGTTTATAGTTATCTGTCATCATGACATAAGTCATGCCTGCCTTGTATCCCATAAACCCAAGCAGGGCTTTTTCTTTGTTTTTACACCAGGATCTAACTCTGGGATAACTCCTTTTAGCCCTTTTCCTGGGCCAAAACTGCATACTTCCTTGCCTTGGACTTTTTGGTTTTGGCATTTTATGTTTTCCTCAAAAAAATATAATATTTATTTTTTAATAACCCCTTCTAAAACAGAGTTTTATTCTTAAAATCAGCCTATTATTTGCCTTCCATTCAGAATCTCCCAGAGATTATTTGGAAAGCTTTTTCAGGCCAATAATGATGTTTTATCATCAATACATTAGCCTAGGAATTATGAGGGGTTTAAAAAGGTTACGATTGAGGGTTGTGTTGCGTTAAATTCCTGTTAATTTCTTTTCCCATACAGAGTGTGGGAAAACTGCGTCCACAGAATAAATTTGAGAGGTGTTCTATCAGGCGGACATAGTGAGCAATCAAGAACAAGAATCAAAGGGGGACAATTTTTTTATCTTATCCAATAATGATTTAATAACAAATTATAACCAGAATAAAGGCAATAATATTATAAAAAGGACTATACTTGAGATTATTAATCCCACTATGGCTTGTGTCTTTCCACCTATTGAGTTATCTTTATGATAATCGTTTAGGCCTTGTATTCCTTTTATTATTGCAATTATTGATATCACAATTGGAAGGATTGCCATCATTAGCAACGTAAAAACTGACAAAATTGAACCACCTAAAGAAAGCGTGGCATTTTTGTTAGAATGTTTAGTCATAAAATTCACCTCAACGTATTATTATACTATCAATAAAATTAGTATTTAAATTTTTTGTTCATTAATCATTTTTCTTATTCTTCTTTCCGGAATTATAATCACGGGCTTTCAGAATGGCATAAT
>CAZQLC010000026.1:0-10733 GCA_964594025.1 uncultured Methanosarcinales archaeon | reverse complement strand
GGTTCCTATAATCATGAGTTATTTTTTTGAAATCTGGGTAAGGGGATTTGCAAAGGATTATGCGAGAGATATTTCTTCAATAAAGGATGATACATACCATCCTCACATTACTTTAGTGCGCCCTTTTGAAAAAATTCACGTTCCTGAAAACATTATCAAAGATAAAGCAGCAGAGTTTTGTTATGAAAAAGACCCTATTCCTTTCACATTAGACGGGCAAGGTAATTTTGAAAGTAAATATTTTTTTATCCCCGTAACTAATTGTGACAAGTTACTGGAATTTGACACAGGCCTCGAAAAACTGTTAGAGGATGATGTTGAATTTTATGAAAAATTAGATAATAAAAAAAATCTTCATTTGACACTTAATACTAAAGAACCTATCTTGTGTGATGAAAAAATCGACCAATACATGCTGAGACTTACAGCAATCAGGGATAAACTGATTTGGTTTTCTTATGACTTTGTCACAAAAGAAGTTCTTAACAGAGATGAATCTTTAGATAAAACCAAGTGGTATAATACAGTACATCAATTCACAGAAAAATATGGGCTGTTGCCTACGAGAGAAGGGTTTAAACAAATAAAATAATTTGTCTGATTATGGAATTTAAGTTAAAATGAAAAAATTAGAAATATTTACTTTATTTTTAAAGTAATGTTTCCAAATTTAGAGGCATAGGCCCAAAATGTACTTTCTCCTTATTTTCAAGTGATTTTATTTTTTCCTTTGAAGGTCTTCTAAAAACAGTACAATTACAATCAGGACAATATGCAATTTCTTTATATATATCTTTACCATCATTACCGATGCTTGTTTTAATTCCATCAGATATTAACTCAGTTTTATTTTGTTTATCGTTTGGGCAAAACTTTATGTATTTATCAATGAAATATAAACCCTCATTATCTTCATTAAACCTATGAGTTTCAGAAGGAATTTTCTTAATTAAAAGATTAATACCATATAAACCCTTATATTTTTCAGTTGCTTTATCTAGTTCTTCTTCATTTTTATAAAAACTAACATCTATTCCTGATAATTTCATTTTCAAAAGAACAAATTCCGAAGGGTGATCTTTTACATACTTTTGGAGATTTTTTTCAAATTCTTCTTCTAGTCTCTCCTGAAGTACCATATTTACCATGAAAATAAATAAAATTCTAAAGTTTAAATATTTTTCGGGGCTTTAGAAAACTTTAAAAACCCATTTCAACATTTAAAATAAAATGCATATTAAATATTATTTTAAAAAAATAACAGGGAGTTTTATATTATCTAAGTATAAGAAAATATCATCGGGCTCAATGATGGATGCAATAAAATATTTCTTTTTTGTCTTTATCATGGGATTGGTATTGATGTGTGTATTCAGCATACCTTTTCTTTTCAGGATGCCTTCACAAATAGGAAATAAAATGGACAGTTTTGAAAATTTCAATATTGACTTAAACATAACCACAAAAGAGCCATTAACCCTGACAAAACAGCCTTTGGTAATTATTGACAAAAACAGGGAAAACCTCAGCACAGAATTCGGCTTATTCACAAATGAAAAATTCATCTACAAAAAATATCTTTTCTTCGGCAAAACTGAAATTAAAGGAAAGCATGATTATAACATTGCTGAAGATAAAGAAAAACTAATCAAGATGGGGTCTGTTTTATTCATTATACTTATACCATCTGTATTATTAGTCATAAGTTTATTTTTCCTGACCAAATTCATGTTTTTCATATTCTTATTCTCAGCAATAGCATTTTTTATAATCCATTTACTTAAATACAAATTAAGCCTGAAAAAAATAATTAAAATAGCAATGTATTCATCAACACCAACAATACTGCTTGATTTCATGCTTTTCCCTTATATCAGGCTTGGGTTATACAGCCTTATTCCCTTTCTTATATTATTTATACTGGCATTGTTTACAGTAAGTGAGAGGCAGTTCCACATAAAACATAAATCTGGCAAGGATATTTTCAAAGATTAATTACAAAAAATATGAGAATAAAAAAAGCCACTAAAAAGGACATTGTAAAAATTGCCGAGCTTATGATGGAGGAATTCTCAAAGCCACCATTTAATGAGAATGTCTCTTTAAAAAAAGTATTGAAAAGCCTGAATTTTTATTTTAAAATAGGGAATATATATGCTGTAATAAACAAAAAGGACATAATTGGTGTTTCAGTCTTTAAAATTGAGCAATACTGGGAAGGCCCTGTTATTATAATTGAGGACCTTGCAGTAAAGGAAAAGTTCAAAAAACAGGGAGCAGGCAAGATGCTTATGAACCAAATTGAAGATTATGCAAAGAAAAATAAAATAAAATTGATTTGTTTCAAGACCCATAAAAAGTCACCATCATTAAAATTCTATAAAAAAACAGGATATAAACCAAGAAAAGATATTATCTATTTTGAAAAAAAGATTAAATAATTATATTTTCAGAAATATTTTTTAAGTCTAGAAATTGGAAAATATTTTTGATTTAAAACAATAAATTTATAAATAGTTATCTATTCTCATCAAAATTAGTTCATGGAGAAAAAACATGGGAAGAATAAAAACACAGCTGATAAAAAGGACAACAAAGGAATTATTTAGCCACCACAAGGATGAATTCAGCAAGGAATTTGAAGAAAACAAGAAATTAGTGGAAAAGTTTGCAGATGTTCCTTCAAAGAAGCTAAGAAATATTATAGCAGGCTATATAACCAGATTAAAGAAATCAAACAAAGAAGTTTTTCAGGAACTTAATATCTAACCAGTAAACATAAAGTAAAAAATTACCACAGGGGGGTAAAATGGCAGAAAAAGAAAAAAAGAAAGAACAAGGAAAAGGAACTGACAACACCATATTTATTGGGGAGAAACCATTTATGAACTATGTGACCAGTGTCATAATGCAGTTTACCACAAAAGAAGAAGATATAGTATTTGTGAAAGCAAGAGGAAAATTCATCAACAAGGCAGTGGATGTTGTGGAAGTGGCAAGAAATAGATTTTTAGAGAATAAGACAAAAGTAAAAGATATAGAGATCGACTCAGAAGAATTTGAGAACAAAGAAGGAAGAAAAGTAAGGGTTTCCACAATAAGCATAGAAATGATAAAAGTAAAATAAACCAAAACATTTTTTTATATCTTATATTTTTTTAATAAAAACAATCCCGATAGTTCTGAATATAAAATGATTGAATTAGATGGCAGCCACGGGGAAGGCGGAGGACAAATATTAAGGACAGCTTTAGCCTTGAGTATAGTAACCCAAAAGCCATTTCATATTACAAAAATAAGGCACGGAAGGGAAAAACCGGGTTTGAAGCCGCAGCATTATAATGCCATTATTTCTATACAGGAACTGACAGGCTCAGAAGTTTCAGGACTAAAAATAGGCAGTGAAGAATTACAGTTTAAACCAAAGCCAATCATAAAAGATTCTGTTAATGTTGACGTAGGGACAGCAGGCTCTTTAACATTATTATTACAATCCTTATTGCTGCCATGTATTCTTTCAGAAAAAGAAATATACATAAAGATGAAAGGGGGAACAGATGTTTCGTGGTCCCAGCCCATCGACCATTTCAGGTATGTTTTTCTTCCATTAATAAAAGAATTCTCAGATATTGAATTTGAGCTAAAGCAAAGGGGATATTACCCGAAAGGGCAGGGTAAAATAAAACTAAAAATACCTGCAAAAAAGATTATTCCAAAAGAACTTAATTATACAAAAAGAGGAAAGCTTGAAAAGATAAAGATAATCAGCCACGCCCATAATGAGCTGAAGAACAGTGAGGTTGCAGAAAGACAACTAAAAACATGTAAAAAAATGATAAGCAGCTTTTTCTATCATGAAAATATTAATCCTGAAATAGAATCAGAAACAGACTATCAGGAAACACCAAGCATAGGCTCAGGAATCACAGTTATAGGAATATATGAAAATACAAGGATAGGCTCAGATTCTCTTGGAGAAAAAAGAAAAAGGAGTGAAATCATTGGAAAAGAAGCTGCTGAAAGGTTTATCCTTGAACTGCAGAAAGAAGCTGTGGTGGACAAATTCACAGCAGACCAGTTGATACCTTTCATGGCTTTAACAAAAAAATCAAAAATAAAAACTTCTGAAATAACCAACCATATCCTATCAAACATATATACAGCAGAAAAATTTCTGGACATAAAATTTAATATAGACAGAAAAAACAATATAATAGAAAAAATAAAATAATCACCTTTTTAGTAATGCAAGCTGTATCTCATTGTATAATTCCCTGATCACATTATAAATTATGGATTTCTCAATCCCCTCTAAGGAACTATGATCATAAATCTCCCTCAGCTTATTGTAAAACTCTTTTGATTCTTCAATATTCCCATCTCTTATTGAGTCCCTGCATTTTTCACTCATTTCATATATTTTGGGATGGTTTTTTATATAATCCACAACATCTTCCCCAACTATTTTTTTTCTGAATGATGCCTCTTCAGGCCTTATCTCCCCGAGTTTTTCCTTAAGGAATTCCTCAAAATCATCATCCTTGTGGCTTTTCTTCCTGTTTACCTTAGGAATCTCTATTTTTCTCAGGCCGAATAATTCCTCTTTTTCCTCTAAATCCATTTCCAGCTCCTCTTTTTCCTCCTCAACCCCATCAAGCTCTTTTTCCTTTGATTTAAGAGCCTCTTTTTCTGACTTTAATTTTTCCTTCATCTCCTCAAGCTGCTTTGACTTAAAGGCACCCTGTTTTCTCAACTCCTGCTCTTTTCTTGAAAGCTCGGCTTCTTTTTTATCAAACTCCTTTTCCTTTTCAATTAATCTTTTCTTCTCCTCTTTTAATCCTTCATCAATCCTTGTCTTTATTGCTCTTTCAAGGTCTTTTTTCTCCTTTTCGAGCTTGTCCTCTTTTTTCTCAAGTTCATCCTGTTTTTTCTTAAGGGCATGCTCACTTCTCCTCAGGTTAAGATGTATTTCAGTAAGGTCATGCCTCTGCCTCTCAATCTCGAGCCTTTCCTTTGCAACCCTCTTGTCAATCTTCTCCTCAAGCTCTTTTTCATGGTCCTCAAGAATATTTATAATGTCTTCCCTGAATATTGTTTTTCTTAATTTATTGGCTAATTCCTCTTTTTCAAGAACATCCTCAACCCATTCTGCAAAATCATGCTTGTTCCTGTTCACATGATAGCTGAATACATTATCATCTATCTTTTTCAGGGCATCAATCAGCTCTTTTAATGACCTTACCAATCTGCCGTTTTTCAGAAGCAGCTCATCCTTTGAAGGTGATGTTTCCTTTTTTACAGCTTTTTTTAATTTATCCTCAAGCTCTTTCTGTTTCCTCTTTATTTTCCCAAAGAACCTATCATAGTTAAATTCCTTTTCAGCCATCTCATCCAAAGGCGGGATTTTGGTTTTCTTCTTTTTTGGCTTTTTGGCTTTTGAAACCTTATCTGATTTTTTCTGTTTTATTATTTTTTTCACTGGTCTCTTTATTGATTTGGATTGTTTCTTCTTTTCTTTTTTGGGCTTGATTTTTTTTGCTTCTTTTTTCTTTTTAAAGGTTTTTGGTGGTTGCTTTTTCCCTGTCTCTTTTTTCTTTTCCTTTGTTTCCTTCTTCTTTTTCAGCTCTTTTATTTCAGTTTCTTTAATAGGGGTTACCTCTTTTTCAGTTTCTTTAATTACTTCTGTTTTTTCTGTATCTTTTTCCTTCTTTTCTTTTTTCTTTACACCAGAAAAAAAGCCATCTTCATATTCCGCCCAGTTAATATTGCCCTTATCTTCATATTTTATTTTATCTGGAATCGAAGATTCCTTAATATGCTCAGAAACTTTTGTTTCAGGCATTTCAGGCTCTTTTTCTTCCTTTGGCTTTTCTGAAACCTGTGATTTCTGAATAGGCTCAGAACCTTTTGTTTCAGGCATTTCTTCTTCTGTTTTTTTCTCCTGGATTATCGGCTTATCTGGTTTTTTATCAAAAGAAGGCTTCTTAATTTCTAAGGTTTTTTCTTTTTCTAAGAATTCATTATAAGGAACTTCAGACTGGAATTTCCTTGGCTTTGTCAGATTTGAAAACTCTTCATCCAGTTTTGCTATTCTTCTGGAAAAATCATCTTCTGCACTGATATCAGATAGGTCTTTGTTTTTGTCTCCTTCTGACAAAGAAAGATTGCCCCTTGTTTCTTTTTTATTCTCTTTATCTTCTTCACCCTCGCCAGGGGGTTTTGGGGGCTGAATATCAACCATCAACACACACCTCTTTTTTGATTTTTTATAATAATAACTTATTTTTTATATAAATATTTTGTTTTATAAAACTATTGGTTTTCTAGGAGTTTTTGAAACCAAAATAAGCACAACCCTTTAAAAATAAATCATTATCAGGCTTTAACAATGAAACATTCATTTCCCTGAATCCTGAATAATTACCGCTGAAAAAATTTCTGAAATTATCCATAAACTCTTCTTTTATTATATCATGAACAGAATCCATTATGTTCCCGGCCAGGATGATTGTTTTCGGCATTAGGCTTAAGCTTAAGCTTGCAGAAGATTTTGCCAGATAATAAACAAAACTTTTAACTGTTCCAAGCTCTGCTGAATTATTATCTGTATTATAATCAGATAGTGCTTTTTTTACAATCTCTTCCGGACTATTAAGGCTATTGCCTTTAAAAAAACCATATAAATTCATAATTCCCGGGCCTGATACTATGTTGTCATATTTGAAATCAATATTATTTTCAGTGAAAAAATTAAACAGCTCAATATCCTCTTTTCTTCCTATATTAATATAATTCTCATTAAACTCTGAAGAAAGGACATTGTAATTGTTATCAGAGCCCTTAAATAAAAAAACCACACCAAAGCCTGTTCCTGGCATTAATATCAGGATTTTATCATTATTAACCTTCCCATGTAAATCAATTATTTTTTCAGAACCTGAATCAAGAGCTGAAAAACCATAAGCAAAAGCCTCCATATCATTAAGTAATCTTATATCCTTGCATTTTTCTTTTGTTTTTGCCAATCCCTCTGTCTCTATACACAAGGCAGAATTAGAGAGCTTGCATTTTTCCTTATTGAACAATAATGGGCCTGCGCACCCAAGAACACATTTTTTTATTTCAATACCTTGGGAATTTTCCCTGATAAAATTTACAAGAATCTCATCAAGTTTGTTGTTGTTGTTTATATCATTTGTCAGAAAAGACTGTTCCTTTATTATATTAAGATTATTGTCTACCAATGCAATCTGCGTATTGGTACCCCCGATATTCCCTGCAATGACATATTCCATCTTAATCTATATAAGCACCCATTTTTTCTTTCAGCTCTTCAACCACAGGGACCCCGCTTGGATCGGTCTTATATATTAAGGATAAATAATATGAAGTAAGGTCACCAAGATGGATTGAGCTGAATATTTTTGTTAATGCACAATTCCCATTAATCAGTAATTTAGTAATGGGTAATTTTTTCTTTAATATTTCCTGGGTGATGTTCATTCTTTTCTTTATCCTTGAAAACTGCCCCTCATCAACTAATATTATAAGATGAAAAGATGCTGTAAGATTGCTAAAAGCATTTATCTCATTATGGTTAAGCTCAGAAAACTCATTACAGAAAGCCATTGTTTTGGCATTTTCATTAAACTGGGTTTTCCACCTGTATGCAACAGGATAAAACTGGTGGGATGAATAAATCAGGGGCACCCTGCCCTCAAGCTTTTTAGACAGTTTTTTAGCAGTCTCATCATAAACAGGCTTTTTAAGATTCTGTATTAATTTTTTTACTGCGTCTTCCTGGCTCCCTATAATTTCATTTTTATCAAGAATTTTCAATAACGGAAAAAAAGTATAGGCCAATGCAATCCTGGGCTCAAATCCTGAAGGCAGTTTTACAAAAGGAATATTGTCTATCTTGGATTTCCTTTCTAATATCCCTCCAGAGCTCAGAATCACTATGGAAGCATCTTTCCTTCTTGCATCTTTATAGCATGATATGGTTTCTTCTGTGTTTCCTGAATAAGAGATAATAAAAACAAGGCTGTTTTTCCCGACAACACTTGGAAGATTATAGTCTTTAACAGAATAAACAAAAGGCAGCCTGGTTTTTCTGTCTGAAGGATTTATTAATTTAAGATAAGAACTTAATATGTCTCCTGAAATGCCTGAACCTCCCATGCCGCAGCACACAATATCCTTGATATTCTTATTTTCAATCACAATATCGCTGCCGAGCTTGTAAGCCTCCCAGAGCTGGTTTGAGAAATCCAGAATCTGTTTTCTCATATTTTTTGAATCTATATTTTTGGAGCTTGGCTCATCTGTATCTGTCTCTTTGTTTTCTTCATTATTTTTTTCAGACTCTTCCATCATTGACCCCCTTTTATGTTAAAATCAAATATAAGAATAAACTATTTAAATTTTGTGTTTTTCATCTTATCATGGCGAAGGTATATGTAAAGACATTCGGATGCACTTTAAACCAGTGTGACAGTGAAAACATGGAAGGCCTGATAAAGGAATCAAAGCATGAACTGGCTGATAATTACAAAAAATCTGATTTAGT
Organism: uncultured Methanosarcinales archaeon; assembly: GCA_964594025.1. Taxonomy (GTDB): domain Archaea; phylum Nanobdellota; class Nanobdellia; order Woesearchaeales; family UBA9642; genus JAFGLI01. The sequence continues at coordinate 2,164 of CAZQLC010000026.1, read as the reverse complement.
CATTATAAATTCATGCACAGTAACAAAAAAAGCAGAGAACAAATTCTGGAATTATTTAAAGAAAATAAATAATAAAAAAGTCATATGTGCGGGATGTATTGCCCAGGCAGAGCAATCATTATTAAAGACAAAACTAAAAAAATACGGTGTTGTGGGAACAGAGCAGATTGATAATATTATTGACATAATTGACAAAACTATAGAAGGAAAAGTGATTCATTCAATTGAAAGAAATAAGAAATTAAATCCAAACAAATTATCAAAAAACAGGAAAAATTCCGTTGTGGAAATTGTCCCCATAGCCAAAGGGTGTGTCGGAAACTGCAGTTACTGCATAACCCGGCTTGCAAGAGGGAATTTAAAATCATATCCTCCGGAAACAATAACTGAAAGTATAAAACAAGGGATAAAAAACGGCTCAAAAGAGATATGGCTGACTGCTGAGGACACAGGAGCTTATGGAAAAGACGTGGATAATGGTGTTAATATTATATATTTGTTAAAATATATATTAAATAATATAAAAGGGGATTATAAAATAAGATTAGGCATGGGCAACCCAAACCATTTTATTAAATTCAAAGAAGAATTGCCCAAGATATTTAAAGACAAGAGAATGTTTAAATTTGTTCATCTGCCATTGCAGTCAGGAAGCAATAAGATTCTGAAAAAAATGAACCGTTATTATACTAAAGAAGAATTTTTAAGTCTGATCAGCTATCTCAAAAAAAATATTCCCCGGTTAGCAATAAGCACAGATGTAATTCTGGGTTTTCCTGAAGAAACTGAAAAAGATTTTAATGAAACTGTGAATGTTATCAGAAAAATAAAACCTGATATGTTAAATATAACCAGATTTTCCCCAAGACCGAATACAAAAGCCTCAAAAATGAAAATATTGCAATCAAACATTCTGAAAGAAAGGTCAAGAAAGATGACAAAGCTGTTTAAAGAAATTGGTTATGAACATAATAAAAAATGGCTGAACAAAAAGATTAATGTCCTGATAGATGAACAAGGCAAAAAAGGAACAAAAACCATGAAAGGAAAAAGTGAGCATTACAAGACAATTGTTGTTTCTTACTGCAATAAAAAGCCGGAAATAGGAGAAAATGTTATTGTTAAGATAAATAATATAAGTTATTTTGATTTAAGAGGCTCATTAATATAATTATCATACTTTATCATACCAAACAAAATATTTATAAACATTTAAGGATTTCTGAAAAAAGAGGATGAAAATGAAAGAAAGGGTAACTTTAACAATTGAAGAAGAGCTGCTGAAAAAGATTGATTATAGTGTAGATGGAACCAGGATAAAAAACAGGAGCCATGCTGTTGAGTTATTGTTAAGAAAAGGTCTGGGAAACATAAAGCCCCAGAAAGCATTTATTCTTGCAGGAGGGAATAATGGGGGTAAAAAATCAAAATCAATGCTAAAAATCGAGAAAAAACCTATTCTTGAGCATCTTATTGAACTTTTCAAAAAGCACGGAATTAAAGAGATTATTATATCGGTCAGTAAAAAAGATCAGAAAATAAAAAAATATTTCAGAGACGGCTCCTTATGGGGGGTTAATATTAAATATATGGAAGAAATAATGCCCCTTGGAACAGGAGGGCCTTTAAATCTTGCTAAAGAAGACTTAAAAAGCACGTTTGTAATGTGCAATGCTGATGAGATAAAGGATATTGACATCGGAGATATGTTTAATTTCCATAAGGAGAATGAAGGTTTAGTCACAATGGCCCTGACCACAGTAAAAGACCCTTGGGATTATGGTGTTGTTTTGATGAACGGAAACAAGGTTATGGCGTTTATAGAAAAACCCTCAAAGGATATAAGCTCAAGAATGATCAATGCGGGCCTTTATATAATAGAGCCCGAGATTATTAAGCTGCTGCCTGAAGGCTATGCAAATCTTGAGCAGAATGTATTTCCCAAGCTTATAAGGGCAAACAAGCTTATAGGATATGTGTTTTCAGGCATGTGGATGGATGGGAAAACAGTAAAAAATAAATAACATTAAGAATCTAAGAAAGAAAGAGGTTTAATATGGGTATTTTTAAGGCATATGATATAAGAGGGATTTATCCTAAAGAGATTTCTGAAAAAACAGCATATAATATAGGAAGATACGAAGGAATAGAAATAGAAGAAACA
>CAZQLC010000025.1:0-11530 GCA_964594025.1 uncultured Methanosarcinales archaeon | reverse complement strand
AAAAGATTAAAAAGTATTTATTGTAGGATAACGGGTGATGGTTTTGGTTGGGCTGCTGCTTATCCTCCTGGTTGTTCTCTACAACAAGCCTGCTATAATAATCTTTTATCTGAAATGGAAGAAGAGGGATTGAATTTAGAAACAATAACTGCAAGTAAATTTGATAAATTTTTAACTAAAAAAGAAGCTGAAGCCTATGAAATTGGAAAACAAGAGAATAGAGAAACACTATGGCTTGCGAGAAGATGTTATTATGGAGAATAGATTGAGACAACACTAGACATCTACTCTCAAAAGACTTATAAACCTATTTTCTTTCTTTTTTTATATGATAGAATTTTTAAAAAAGCCATATGATGAAAAGGAGATTTACAATATTTTAGACCCTTTGGTTAAGGAATGGTTTAGTTCTAAGTTCAAGGAATTCGCACCGCCGCAGTTATTCTCTATATTACCTATTCACCAGAGGGAAAACATCTTAATTTCGAGTCCTACTGGCTCAGGTAAAACCCTCAGTGCTTTCATGGCAGTCCTGAATGAACTTATCAACCTTGACAAGAAAGGCAAGCTGGAGAATAAGATATACTGTGTATATATAAGCCCATTAAAGGCTTTGGCAAATGATATTGAGAAAAACCTGAATACTCCTTTAGATGAGATGAACAGTATATATAAGAAGAAAAATCCTGATAAAGAATTAAATGTCAGGGTCGCAATAAGAACCGGTGACACAAAAGTATATGAAAAATCAAAAATGCTGAAAAATCCTCCCCACATTCTGATTACCACGCCTGAAAGCTTTGCTATAACATTAACAACAAAAAAATTCAGGGAAAACTTCAGGGATGTACAATGGTGTATTATAGACGAAATACATTCACTTGCAGACTCAAAAAGAGGAGTTCATTTATCATTGTCTTTGGAAAGATTAGAGAATCTAACTTATTTCGCAAGAGTGGGATTGTCTGCAACAATAAGTCCATTAGAAGAAGTGGGAAAATTTCTTGTGGGAATGAAAGACTATGAAAACAATGAATACAGGGACTGCAAAATTGTGGATGTCAATTTCCTGAAAAAGATGGATATGGAAGTAATCAGCCCTGTTGAGAACCTTATTGAATCAGACTATGAAGAAACACATTCAGAGATGTACCGATTAATCGATGATTTAATACAAAAACACAAAACCACCCTTATTTTTACAAATACAAGAGCAGCCACAGAAAGGGTTGTCCATTATCTGAAAGAAAAATTCCCAAAAAATTATGCCAAGTTAAATGATGATATTGAAGAAAATACTGAAAAAGAGGAGAAAGCTGAACTCTCAGGCATAGATACAAGGTCTTATATAGGAGCGCATCACGGCTCTTTAAGCAAGGAGCACAGGCTGAATATAGAAAACAGACTGAAAAAAGGGGAGCTGAAATGTGTTGTTTCATCTACATCCCTGGAACTTGGCATAGATATAGGATATATAGACCTGGTAATACTTTTAGGCTCCCCGAAATCTGTTGCCCGTGGTTTGCAGAGGATAGGAAGGTCGGGGCATAAATTACATGATAAAGCAAAAGGGAAAATTATTGTTCTGAATAGGGATGACATGGTTGAATGTGCTGTATTGCTGAAGAATGCACTGGAACATAAAATAGACCGTATTTATATTCCTGAAAACTGTTTAGATGTGTTGGCACAGCAGATATTTGGAATAGCACTGGAGCAGCCCTATAATATTGAAAAAGTCTATGACATAGTCAGGAAAAGCTATTGCTACAGAAACCTGCTGAAAAGTGATTTTGATAATATTATTAATTATCTTATGGGGGAATATGTCTCCCTTGAGGAAAGAAATGTTTATGCTAAGATATGGTATGATGAAGAAACAGGGATGATGGGAAAAAGAGGCAAATTAGCAAGAGTAATATATATGACTAATATAGGGACTATACCTGATGAGTCAGCCGTAAAGGTCAAGATAATAAACAGGGGCTCCTCAAAATCAGATGAATATATAGGTAAAATAGACGAAGGCTTTCTGGAAAAGCTGAAAAAAAAGGATATATTTGTCCTGGGCGGGAAAACCTATGAGTTCAGGTATGCACAGGGCATGAGTGCTTTTGTAAAAACCACTGCAAACAGGCCGCCAACAGTGCCTTCATGGATCTCTGAATCCCTGCCGTTATCTTTTGACCTGGCAATGGAAATACAGAAATTCAGACGTTATATGGAAGAGTATTTTGACAACAACAGCTCAAAAAAAGATGTTCTTGATTTCATAAATGATTATCTTTATGTGGATAAAAACTGTGCTTTGTCCATATATGAATATTTCAGGCAACAGTATGACTACAGGGAAATCCCCCATGATAAAAAGCTGGTCATAGAATATTATAATGAAGACAGCGACAGGTATGTTATCTTTCATTCCCTATACGGGAGAAGGGTAAATGATGTATTATCAAGAGCCATAGCTTATGCTGTATCCAGAATAAACAAACAGGATATTGAAATAAACATTAGCGATAATGGGTTTTATCTGAAAAGCAACAAGCCCATACCTGCATTAAGGGCCCTTAAACTCTTAAAAAGCGGGGAAATCAGGAAAGTGGCTGAAATATCGCTAAGGAAAACAGAGGTCCTGGCAAGAAGGTTCAGGCACTGCGCTTCAAGATCATTAATGATATTAAGGAATTATAAAGGAAAAAAGAAAAGCGTGAGCAGACAGCAGTTAAGCTCAAGGATATTGATAAATGCAGTAAGAAGGATAGATAAGGATTTTCCTATCCTGAAGGAAGCAAGAAGGGAAGTTTTAGAGGATTTGATGGACATAGATAATGCAGAACAAGTTATAAAGGAAATAGAGGAAGGAAATATAGAAATAAAAGAGATTTTCACTAAAATACCTACTCCCTTTGCATTTAATCTAATCAGTTTAGGCTATCTTGACATAATGAAGATGGAAGACAAGCATGAATTCCTGAAAAGACTGCATAATATGGTAAAACTGAAGATTGATTTAGAAAATAAGGGGAAAAATAGATAAGTTCTCTAAAATTTGATTATCTACTCATTCAGAGAGAATAATTCTTCTAACTTTGATTTTAATTCTATAAGATTAGATAACTGGAAATCAAAATAACTCATTAATCTATTGGTTAGGTTTTCATTTAGAACAGATACATTATTTTTATATCCCTCAAAGTCATTAATTAGATTTTCCAAATTCGTACCCGTACCATCCTGATACCAAACTGTGATTGCATTAATCCCATAATTGCCATTGCAGATATAAGAAAAAACAGGCCCTCCTAACCCCGAACTATAACTTTTAAAAGGAAAATTATATTTATCAATCAGACTTAAAAAACAATCATCGAATGATTTTTTCGGAAGCCATCTCTCATCAAAAAATTCTGGTTTTTTGATTATAGTGCCGTCATTAAGATGCTTTCTGCAATATCCATTATTAACAAGCCATTCACTTATCTGAGCGCATTTCTCTTCAATCGTATCTTGTGCAGGATGACTGTACTTATAATTATATAATATATTTGATGACTCATCATAAATGCACAATCTTTCATCTGATTTCTCTCCTTTGATTGTGATTTTAATTTTCTGTTTTTTGTTTTCCATCTTTATATTATATTCTTTTACTTTTTCGTTATAAACTCAGCATATTTATATCTTTGTAGTATATAATATACAACAATTAGAAAGATTTAAATATATAAACAGTATATTAAAATTATGGATTGGAAATTGCTAGAAAATTTAGGATTAACTAAGAATGAAGCAAAAATTTATCTTGTTTTAGTTAGAATCGGCTCTGCTTCTGTAAATGAAATCGCCAAGAAAGTGGATGTTCATAGAGTAAATATATATGATGTTCTTGAAAGCTTGCAAAAGAAAGGTCTTATTTCCTCAATTATCAAAACAAATAAGAGATATTTTGAAGCTGCTTCTCCTGAATTACTTAAAAAGAAGCTAGAAGAAAAAGAAAAAGAAATTCAAGAAACTAAAAATTTATTGCCCAATTTAATTAATTCATATAATTCTTCAAAAAAACAAGAAATTCATATATTTAAGGGAGTTCTCGGATTAAAGACGGTTTTAAAAGATATTTTAAATATAAAACCTGATGAAATATTAGACTTCGGAGCGACTAAAGGCTTACCTTTTTTCCTACCAACATATTTCAAAATATGGGATTCTCAAAGAATAAAATTTAAAATTCATTTAAAAATAATAACCTCAGAAAAGATAAAAAAGACTATTCCCAAGAAAAAGTTACAGGAAATAAGATATTTAGAAAAACAATTCGATAATTTTTCATCTACACTAATTTATGAAAATAAGATGGCGATTTTTATGTGGACAGAAGATCCTTTTGCTATTTTAATTGAATCAAAAGAAATTAGTGATAGTTATAAAAATTACTTTTATTCTCTATGGAAGATAGCTAAAGAATAGTTTTACCTTTTTTATCCTCTTCAACATAAAATAAAAAATGCACCAGCCGGGATTTGAACCCGAATAACTGGCTTGGGAAGCCAGTGTCATACCATTAGACTACTAGTGCTTTCTTATGGGAAATATCTGGGGATATATAAAAATAATGATTGTTTAAATATAAAACATATTATAAAAGAAACTTTATTCTATATGGAAAAACCTTATAAAATCCCCTATTAAAGGCAGTCTTCTGTATTCTCCTATCACCGCATTCTGGACTCCTTTGATTAGACAGAACAACAGGAAAAAAGCCAATAGATAAAAAACAAGCTTTAATACAATAATCCAGCCAAGTACCCATAATAAGGCCCAGTTGATTACTTCAGCAATAAAGAGTATCATTCCCTGTGTGGCATGAAATAAAACGAATTTATTGTCTCTTTTTATTAACAAAGGGAATATGAATAAAAAACCCAGATAGCTAATTACAGCCCAGAATTTACCGGACTTAACCTCATCTATCTTTTCTTCTTTTTCTTCTTCTTTAGAATCCTGTTTTTCATCAAGCTGTTCTTTTTCATCCATCTTTAATATTATTGTTTTCTTATTTTATAAATTTTGTTGAATATTATTAAATATTAATAAAAATATGGGAATGGGCCCAGGAGGATTCAAAAGAAGTTTTTGTAAAAACTTCACCAAAACAAAAGGGTTATACACTTCGTGTAAACCCTTAAATGTAAATTAATGGGCCCAGGAGGATTCGAACCCCCGTCAATCGGTTTCATCTATTGTTCTTAAAAACTTAACCGAAGCCGACCGCACGATTTACCTGCTTTCCCCAATATTTATCGGAAAAACCCCAGGCTATGCTATGGGCCCATTACACAAAAAAAACAAAATTCCTATAAATATGTTATCATAAAAGATTAAATTTAAATATTTTCTTTTAAATAACAATAGAATATGAAAAAAACAATCTTATTAATATTTTTTGTATTTTGTATATTTTCAGTCAATATTGTAAATGCCCGGGAGGCAGACAGGATAAATATAGAGTTCAGGATTATAGATAATGTTGTATATGTTGAAAAAACAATTGGGTTCGATAATCCGATAAGCCAGGAATATAGTTTTAATCTGCCGGAAGATGCAAGAGGGATTTCCCTTTATCTGAATAACAAATCATCAGAATACAATAAAACAATTATCCTGAAAGATATATCTTCTCTGAGGATAAATTATCTGACAAATAAATTTTTAGACCAGAATACTTTTCTCTACCATTATAACAGTGAATTTGAAACAGGAAACCTCAAGATAATCATGTATATGGATGAAAGACATCTAAAAGAAAGAATATCTGACGGAAAAGGCTCTATTTATCCCAAACCAGATGAGACTGAAAGCGATGGAAAAGCTATTGTTTTTATATGGAACAGGGAATATTTCTTTCCTGAAGAAGAATTTTCATTATTGGTTATTTTAGAGCCGGAATCGAATATAAATTATTATTTTATCTGGATAATCGGAATAATAATCTTGATTTCTACAGGAATATGGTTTTTTATAAAATATAGAAAAAAAGAACCTAAAATTAATATAGAAGCACTTTCAAAAAGACAAAAACAAATATATTTAATTGTAAGAAAACATAAGAAAATAACACAATCTAATTTACAGGATAAACTAAATTTACCAAAATCATCTTTATCCCGGAATATTGACAGTATGGCCAGAAAAGGCATAATAGAAAAAAAGAAAACAGGCATGACTAATCTGATAATGTTAAAAAAAGACTGATTCTGCTTATTCCTCTATTATTCTGGGTTGTTCCGGTTAATTCCGGCTAAAACTAATAAGCTGTTCCGCTTTATATTATTTATATAACAAAAACAAAATCCAATGTGAGGTGGAAAAATGAAAAAAATATTGTTTTTGGCAATAATACTGGCAGTGATGGCAACTATGCCTTTTACTGTAGCAGAAACAAATGAAACAGAGATTAACGAAACACAGGAGCAGGAAATGGAGCAGGAAATGAACAGAAATGCAGGAATCGGACCCAACAGCCCATTATACGGACTTGAAAGGTCAATGGAGAGACTAAGGGTTGCTTTTACATTCAGAAAAGCAGCCAAGACAGAGATGAAATCAAGATATGCTGAAGAAAGGCTGGCAGAAGTATATAAAATGATTAAGGAAAACAGGATAGAGAATGCAGAAAGGGCAAGAAAGCATTTTGATGAGATAATGAATGATATTGGTAAAGATATAAAAGAAAGGAAAGTTGAAGGAGAAGAAAAAGATATGAATGAAACCCTTAATTTAATGAGAAGGGTGGAAAACAAGCAAAAGATTATAGAATGGATTGGTGAAAATATAAAAATCAAAGTGAGAGGAAATTTAACAGAAGAACAGCAGGAAAAAATAGATGAATTATTATCTGAAGTTAATGAGACTGCTGATAAAATAAAGATAGACCTTGATGAAAAAGTTGATAAATGGAAGATTGCAGCCAAAGCCAGAAATAATCTTACAGATGAAGAAGTAGAGCAATTAATGGAAAGAACAAGGGAAAGAGTGCAGGAAAGGATTCAAGAGAATCAAAATGAAATAGGCGAAAAAATAAGGGAAAGAGTGCAGGAAAGAGAAGAAATCAGCATAAAGAGAGAAAACACAGGGAACGATATAAATATTACATCAGGAAAAGTCAGGGATGTAAAAAATAATTAAATAATTTTTTTATTTGTTCATTATTTTGAACTTCAGAAACCCCACAGGGTTTCTGTAATTTTATTTTTTTATTATAATATAAAATATTTCAAAGGCAAAAAATGTCAGAAGAAAATTCAGAGAATTTGGAAGAAAAAACCAAGATTTATGAAATTAGTCTGGGAATTAATGATAAAAAAAGATTTATGGGTGTTAAAGACTTCAGACATAGAGAATTAGCTAACAAATTATATGATATAATGAATGATGGAAAATGCAATAGTTATGACCAAATGGTCAGTTGCATAGGTAAAATAGATAAAAGCCTCATAATCTATAATATAACTAATAAAGAAAAAGAGTTTTATGAAACATTACAGAAAGAAGGTGTGCTTCTTATTGATTATATTAAAACTAACAATGAAAGGTTTATTCCTGAGGGACTAAAACGCCCCGATGGAACTAAGCTAGATAAAATTGAAGCTAAACAATGCCTGAAACTTTGTTATGATGAAATAAAAAGAATGCAAGAAGAACACAGCATACCTGACAATGATGTGATCAATAAAATAAAAGAATATATCTCTTATGATTCTGTAAAGAAAAAAGAGATAATATTTGAAACAGAAGATGATCGCCGGATGTTTCAGGAAAAAGAAAGTACCTCTGAAAAAGAAAAAATCAAATATAGAAAAAATTTTTCAAATGCTTTCTGAAGAAATAATTATTTATAATCACATTCATATTATTAATAAGTCTTAGCAAAATAAGCATAAACTTTTGCTTCTTTATCACAAAATGAACATTTTCCTTTTGCTTTTCCAATCTTATCTTCAGGCATATTTAATGATTTTATTCCAGTAGTTTTATCTTTCAGTTTTTCTTCACATTCTATAGAATTACACCATTTAGCATAACCTATCTTTCCTTTATTAACAGCATTTTCCAGTTCTTTCATATTCTTTACTTCTTCTATAGAATTTTTTAGTTTTATTTCTGAGCGTTTCAATAATTGCTTCTGAATATCATCAAGTAATTCTTTTATTTTTTTGTCTAATTTATTAATATTAATATTTTCTTTTTTGCAATTATCTCTCCTTACAACAGTTACTATATTCTTTTCAAGTTCCCTTGGCCCTAATTCTATTCTTAAAGGAACACCTTTCATTTCCCACTGGTTGAACTTCCAGCCTGGTTTGTAGTTTTCTCTTTTATCAGTTATGACTCTGAAGCCTTTTTTCTCTAATTCCTGCTTTAATTTATCTGTTTCCTTAAACAATTCCTTTTTATGTTTGTCAAAAATTATAGGAATAATAACGACCTGATAAGGTGCTATTTTAGGAGGTAGAATTAAACCCTGGTCATCCCCATGCTCAGCTATAAGAATCCCAAGCATTCTTGTGCTTATTGCCCATGTATTCTGGAAAGCAAATTTTTCTTTTTCTTTTTCATCTATAAACTTAATGTCATAGGCTTTGGCAAAGTTCTGGCCATCATAATGAAAATCGGGTCCTTGAGCAATTTTTCCATTGGGCAATCTGTATTCTATACTCTTAGTAAAGACTGCACCTGCGAATTTCTCTTTTTCTGACTTTTTGCCCTTTAAACCCTTAAGAGCTAAATAATTTTCACAGATGTCCTGCCACATATCCATTATTGGCTTATCCTCAGCTAAAGCACCTTTTTCATCTGCAAAAACAGTATGTCCCTCTACCCATAGAAATTCCCTTGTCCTTAAAAAAGGAACAGGATTCTTGAATTCCCATCTTACTACATTATTCCACTGGCACATCTTTAAAGGCAGATCTCTATGGCTTCTGATCCATTTTTTGTAGGAATCATACATTATAGCTTCGCTTGTAGGCCTTACTGCTAATCTTTCTCCCAATTTAGTATTGCCTGCTTTCTCCACCCATGCAACCTCCGGGCTGAAGCCTTCCACATGCTCGGCTTCTTTTTCAAGAAGTTTTTCCGGGATAAATAAAGGAAAATATGCTTCTCCCACATCCATTTTGTTTAATCTTTTTTTGGTTTCTTCTTTTATATTATCCCAGATTTTATAAGCATATGGCTTAAAGACAATACATCCGGAAACAGCACTGTAATCAGCCAGGTCAGCTTTTTTAAATACCTGAGTATACCATTCATTAAAGTTTTTTTCTTTCTTTATGGTTATGCCTTTTTCCTCATTTTTCTTTTTTTCTGACATATAACAGAAAGTAGAATAAATAGTTTTTAAATTTAACGGAATTAATAAGAAAAAAGATTTTCAAATCTAAAAAAATGAACAAATAAAAAATTTAAAAAAGTTATTAAGCTTATCCTTAAGCTATTTTCCCTATAACTGTTCCTGTTGCCGTGTGCTGTAGCCCTGTTTCTGAATCTGTGTATGTAACTTTTATGTCATCCTTGAATTTCTCGCCAGATACAAAGGTGGCTAAGCAGGTTATTGTCACTTTCTGATTGTTCTGAACAAGCAAATCAGTAACTCCTGTAGTGATATTGCCTGCACCTGAACCCAAAGAATATGATGTTACTGAGGTCTCAGTGCCATTAACATTAGTTATATTAATAGTATGTCCCTGGTTATTTGCCAGAACAACAATCACACTAGAAGAATTTATACTTGCTTTGCCTATACAGTCTAGTCCAGGAGGAAAAGTACATTTCTCTGGTAAAAACTGTGCCGGACTCAAAACACCGAAATAGGCTAATGCTCCAATTGCTGCCAAAACTACAAGAATAGCCCAACCATAAGTCATCAAGAATTCCATTGCTGCTTGTGCTTTTTTCATGTTTTAATCACCTCTTTTTCCTTTTTTATGTTTTCAGATTTTTAAATCTTATTATTTTTTATAGTTATTAATAAAAATATACCTTTTAATATATAAATGTTTCTATTTTTATACATTTTAGTATACTAATATGGTATTTATTATTAAACCCTTCCTAAAACTGTTCCTTCAGTTACGGTTTTTAGGCCTGTATCTATATTTAAATAATGGAGCTTTATATCAGCCCTGAATTTTTCACCTGTTTCAGGCATATTCCCAGTTATATACACAGTAAATAAACCCCCGTCCTGAACATATATGCTATTATTGACTTCAGTGGTTATATTTGCCCTGCCTGCTCCGAAACTATATTGGTTTATATTAAAATTATCACTGCTTACTCCTGTTATATTTAAACTGCTTCCCATATTATTATTGATTAAAACAAAAACAACCCCCGTCTCATTTACTGATGCCTTGCCCACACAATCAATGCCGGGAGGGAATATACAATACTCAGCTGTTGCAGGCTCCAAAACCCCAAAATAGACCAGTGATCCAAGAACAACTATCAAAACCAGGATGACCCAGCCATAATTAACAAGGAATTCAAGTGCAGCCTGTGCTTTTTTTCTTTTTTTTAGTGTGAATATTATTTTCATATTTCCTATAGCAAAGCAGATGTAAACAAGCTTATTATATAATAACTCAAATAATATAACGCAAATGTGCTTATGATAAAAATAGGTATATACCTTAATCCTTCTTTAATGTTTCCTTTTTTGATGGTGCTTATGATAAAAGAAGAAAATAATGAAGTAATAAATAACATAATAAAAACAAAAATCCTGAAGTCACTCAGTGCAATGGCATTTGCATTAAGGTCTATAAAAGAGGCAGACCCTACCTGAGTGCCTATATCTATCCCGCCAACCATTGTCTGTATCACCATCAGCAGGTTTGTTGATAATCCCAATAATGCAGGTGCACCCACTATAGAGGCAAAAGTGATAAATATAACATAAGTAGTTACATCTGCAGACATCTCTTTTTTTAATATCTTGCCCTCTTTGATATTAATAGCGACCTTGTTGAGTAAATCAGCCATTTGACCTCCTGAATCAAGGCCTTCAAGCAGAAGGTTAATAGACCTTTCCAGTGTCTTTGAATTATACCTGTCTGAAAACTCCTTTAATGATTTTTTTAAGTCCTCTCCAGTCATTGTATTTTTGGCAACTTCTTCAATCTCTTTGGCCAGTATCCCGAATTTAGGCCTGACAGCATACCATAATGCTTTGTCTATAGTCATCCCGGCATTTATATTAGCAGCAGTAAGCTGTAAAAAATCAGGAAGCACATCCTCTATTTCAACTGTTCTTTTATACATCCTGTAATCAAGAAACAGGTATATCGCAAGCCAGGTTATTAAATACAATATGCCTAAAAAAATAGTCCATATAATAATAAAAACGAGGAAAGCAAAAATATAATTCTCCTCAATTATATTAAAAATCAGGAAAGCAAGAGAAACTATTGCTGTCAGAATCAGGATTATCTTGTTTATTTTTGTCCTTATTTCCTCAATCTCA
>CAZQLC010000024.1:0-11945 GCA_964594025.1 uncultured Methanosarcinales archaeon | reverse complement strand
CTTTTCTTTAAGGGATTTATCCTTAATTTTCTTAAAATTCTTTCTGAATAAAGGGTCAAAGATTACAGTTACCAATTTTTCATTTCTTCAACAAACTTGTCAAAGTCCATTTTAATTCCTTTTCCTGTTTCGATTCTTTTCCATGCTTTCTCAGTTTTTCTGGCAAATTCTATATCTTCAGCAACATTTTTATCTAAATCACTTGCTTTTTTCATAATTATCTGTTTATCATTTTGTATTAATAATAGCTTTTCACCTTCAGAAATTCCTGCTCTCATTTCAGCAGGAATCACAACCTGCCCTTTTGAACTCATTTTTGTAATAGCAACATCCATTTATATCACCAATGTAAGAATAATCTTACTATATATAAATATTTTGGTTTTATTCAGAAATATTAATATAAAAATATTAAAAAATCCTTGAGAATAAATCTTCTACATTATATTTCACTAAATCATATTTCCTTCTTATGGTATTTTTTCTTAAATAGAATTTCATATTTTCAATGAAACTTCCTCCAGGCAAAGGTGTTGATAATATTCTTAATCTATACTTTTCATATTCTCTTGTGTCTATATATCCCCCGGAAATTATATGTCCTGGTTCTAAACAATCATCAATAGTCATAATCAGTTAGAATAGTTAATATTATTTAAATTTATCTTATTTCCTGCCCATATATGGGCCTATAGGTATCCTGGATTGCACCGAAAGGTCTCTTGGAATATTTGAGTCAAAATCAACTAATCTTTCTAACGGAACATCTTTGATTCTTATTTCAGCTTTATCCTGGTTGTCTATTGGTCGTTTAATAACATTTAAACCCAATACTTTTTCAACTTTTTCCATTTCTTCTGGTGAATATGTACCATAGAAAGTCAATGTGTAAACTGTATCAAACATTTTGAAATAAGCTTCATCAAGTGTCCCATAACTATAAGCAAAAACTTCTCTGTAGTCTCCAAATGTCCATAATTTATCTAATTCACCTTTATACTGTTCTATATGCTTAGAAACAAAAACATACAATGAATCAGTTTCTTCTTCTGCTACAAACTTAACTTTTCTAACCCTGTTTTTTAATCTGTGTGGCAATTCTTCAATTCTTGGACCTTTATATGCGTCTCTCATTGTGATTCACCTTAATTAAGATAAATATTTGCTGATTTCTTTATCTGCTTTTTTCAAACATTTTTCAAAATCTTCAACAGATGTAATAATCTCTTTAAACAAACGAACATTTTTCTTTTCGATTTTATCCCAATAATTCATATATAACATACCATCAAATAAACAATAAGTATACCCAACTTCATTATACTTATTAGTAGAAGTTACTCCTTCAATCACTTTTTCTTTCTTCTTTCTTATATTAATTGATCTCCTAACAGGATTTTGTTTATCAAATAAAGGTTTAGCAAAGTCATCAATTGTTAATTCTGAAGAATAATGCTTATCAAAATCATCCGACCCATAATTTTTTTCTTTATACTCTTTAGTTTTGGGATTAGTTTTAACTTTTTTTATCGTCTCAATAGTTCCTTCCAAGTCTTGATCTCTATCAGGATAATATAAATTATCTTCTAAAATAAAATCCACACCCAGTTCAAGAGTGTCTTCACCAAGAATTACTTCTAAATTAAACCCTTGGCAGGGTTTTTCTCTAAAAGGAATTGGTTTTGCCCATTTTGAAGCATCATCAGAAGTTTCAAGTTGTTTTTTTGCATAAGGAGGCAAATATATTTTTTTATTCATTTTTTAATAGTAAAAACATATATTATTTAAATATTACTATTCTTAGTAAACTTTAAAAACTTCTATAATAAAGAATGAATATGAAAATAACTAAAATTCCTCTGAATACATCACCTAAAGATACTGAATTAAAGAGAGGAATTTTTGGGATTAGAAATTTGGGATTGTATTCAGACAATAAAATAAATAGTTTTAGTCCCAAATTTCAAATAACAGATGCTCATGCACATCTGGATTTTGAGGATTTTGATAAAGACTTAGATAAAGTCATAAAGAGATGTAAAGACAATAATGTAAACTATATTGTGAATAACGGAACTAACCCGGAATCAAACAGGAAAACCCTGAAATTAGCTGAAAAATATAATATTATAATTCCTGCTTTAGGCTATTATCCATTATATGTGATGAATTGTTCTGAAAAAGAATTTAATAAAGAATTAAAGTTTATGGAGGATAATAATCCTGTAGCAATAGGGGAAATTGGCCTGGATTTCAGTAAAGACAATATAAACAGGGAAAACATGATAAAATATTTTAAAAAACTAATTAAGTTAGGAAAGAAACTAAACATCCCTTTAATAATACATTCAAGGAAAGCAGAACTGGAAACTATTGAAATTCTTGAAAAACTAAATTACAAAAAAATTATAATGCACTGTTTCTCAGGAAGAAAGCATTTAGTCAAAAGAATCATAGACAACAAATGGTATTTTTCAATACCTGTAAACATAGTCCATTTGCACCATTTTCAGAATATTGTAGAATTATGCCCAAAAAACAAATTACTGACAGAAACAGACTCCCCCTTTTTAGGTCCAAAAGATATAGAAAGAAACGAACCAATATACATAAATCAGTCTCTGGAAAAAATGGCTGAAATCAAGAACCTTACAAAAGAAGAAATGGCGGATATTATCTTCAATAATTTCAATGAGTTATTCTTTAAAAAATAAGCCTTATTTACACAAAAGATTTATAAATAGGCATTAAATCCTTAAAATATGGCAAAAGTGGATATCGGGCCTGCAAAAAGGTTCGGAAACAGGTATGGAAGAAGAAACCGTGAGAAGTTGGGCCTGATTGAAAAAGAACAGAGAAAAAAGCACAAATGCCCCTATTGCAGCAATCCAAGTGTAAAAAGAATAGCAATGGGCATATGGTATTGTAAAAAATGCAATGCCAAGTTTACAGGCAAGGCTTATATTCCTGTAGGAAAAGAAAGAAAAACTGAATAATAAAAATGGCAAACTATAAATGTCTTGAATGCGGAAAGGATATTGACGAGAAATATATAACTAAAAAGATAAGGTGCCCTTACTGCGGTAGCAGGATGATAATAAAATCCCAGGGAGACAGGATTTCAAAGGTCATTGCACGTTAAAATGTTTAAGGCAGACATATTTTTCCCGGATAAAAAAGTAAAGAAAATCTTTGAAGCCGAAGACAAAGACATGGGAAGAGCATCATATATAATCAAAGAAAACAACAATAGTATTATCTTTAAAATAAAAGCAGAAGATATAAGCTCATTAAGGGCTGCTTTGAACAGTATTACAAAAACCCTTGATGTATATGAAAAAACAAAAAATGTCACAGGATGAAATACAGCAGCTGCAGCTTATGCAGCAGGGACTTCAGCAGATGGCTTCCCAGAAACAGGAATTCCAAAGAGCTTTATTAGAGACAGAATCTGCGCTTGAGGAAATCAAGAGAACAGATAAAAATCCCTATAAGATTATAGGAAATATCATGGTTGAATCTGATAAAGATAAACTGAAAAAAGAGCTTGAAGAAAAAAAAGATATGCTTGATTCAAGAATAAACTCCCTTGAAAAAGAAGAGGAGAAAATAAGAAAAAAAGCAGAAAAGATCCAGAATAAAATAATGAAAGAAATAAATAAGAAAAATGAAGAAAAATAACAAACTAAATGAGGTTTTTGAAGCAATAGACTCAATATTAGACGATGATGGCGTGCCTAAATCAGTAAGGGAAAAAATATTCAATATGAAAGAATCCCTTAGAAATGCAGAGGATTTATCTTTGATATCACATTCAGCACTTTCCACACTTGAATCAATAGGAGAGGATGTAAACCTGCCTCCATTTGTAAGAACAAGAATATTTCATATATCCGGGCTTCTTGAAACTCTGAATTAAGATTCTCTGTTTATAACAACATTGTTTCTGAGTACAAAAGAATAAGGCACTATTATCCTGTCTTTTGTGGGTATTACTATCTTCATGTGGTCTTTTTCCATGGATATAATCTTTCCTTTCATATTTTCTATCTCTATTGTATCTCCTTTTTTTATATTATATTCTTCGGTTAATGACATACCTGCAAAAAAATTCTTTATCCAGTCCAGTATCTCCAGGAAAGCTATTATCAGAAGTATTGTAATTACTCCTATACAAGTCCAGAACCAGTATTTAAAGGCTATCTGCAGCTGTACAAGGGCAAATATTATTGTTGCTGCATAAATTATTATAGACAATACATAAGGGACAATCCTGCTTAATTTATATTTAGAGCCTGTTATTTTTCTCAGGTTGACGTCAAGGTTTATTGTTATAAACACCTTTTCAAGCAGTTTTTTTATTATCCTGCCTATGATAAATCCAAATACAATTATAAACAAGGCTATCAGTATTCTTGTTATTATTGTGTTTATAGTTTCAAATAATCCCTGAAAAAAACTAACGATTGTCATTGTATGCTATGAATATATTCTTTTTTATATTTAAAGTTATTTTGTTTTTTTAATCTTTCTATGGCTTTGTCAAACCTGCTGCCGTACTGGGCTGCTTTTTTCTTTCTTTTGCTGTATTCTTTTAAGTATTTTTCTGCTGTTTGTCTTAAAATAACCTTGGTTTTGCCTTCTTTTATCTTATATTCTGAAGGAATTTGCATTGCTTTTTTTATCATTTCTGTGTCTAAAAAGGGAGTATGAAGTTTAAAGTTAAGTTTTTCTGATGTTCTCGTATCCCTTAATAAGTCCCTTTCCCACATATTATTTAAGCCTCTCCAGCACTCTTTATTATAATCTTTTGCTTCCTTATGCCTCTGATAGCCTGCAAATATCTCCTCACTCCCCAATCCTGAGAAAAAATCAGTTATATTGTTTTTTTTCCCAAGCTCATTGCAGGCAACAACCACAGAACCGATACCGACATTTACAACATTATTTAATTCATTTCCAAGAACAGAAACTGTTTTTTTTATAATTATTTCAGCCTCTTTTAAATTATAAACCCGGGTTTTCAGTCTTATTTTTAAAAAATCAGCAACTTCTTTAGCATACTTTAAATCCTCTGATTTTGTGTATTTATCCTCGAATCCCACACAATAAGCAGTAAAATCAAAACCCAATTTCTTTAATATTGCAGCAATAAATGAGCTGTCTAAACCTCCGGAAAAAAGCAATCCAATGTTTTTACAGTTTTCAGCTCTTTTTTTTACAGCATTAATGAATGTTTCCTCTGTAATTTCTATGATTTTTTTCTTGTCTTTTATCAAGACATTGGTTTTTAAACTATCAATTTCTTTTTTCCATTCCTTTTCTGAAATAAGCTTATTGTTTCTTATATAAAATTCCATATTCATTAGAATAATGCTGTTTTTATAAGGATTTTGATTTAAATCTAAATATTTTTATATAATTATCTATTTTCCATTAAAATAATGAATAAAAATAATTTAAAAAATATAGTTCAGTATTTTTACCAATCTCCTTCTTCTGAACTTCCGGTCAGAGATGTAAAAGGAGAAATAACCCGTGTAAAAACAGAGCCTCACATTGAAATAGGAGCTGAAAATTTCTTAAAATCCTGTTATCAGAAAAATATAAGAAATTTTGTTAAAAGAAAAGGGGAATATTTATTTCTTATTACCAAATGCCAGAATAAAAATTTAGAGCAATTTAATAAACAGTTTTTAGTTGGTTATATAAAGAAAGAACAAGAGCTAAATATTGAAGACAGAGTCTGCATTAAAGGAAAAACAAAATTAGTTTCTTTTGAAGACAGTATTCTTATAAATAATATTTTTGAATGGCAGAGTTTTGACAGAATAAGTCTATTGCACAAACCTTATGTGAATGAGGAACGAACGAACAAAATTCTGGATCATTTTGAAGGGTGTGAAAACATAATAAAAAGATGTATAGATGAAATTAAATATTTAGATTTGGAAAATAAAACATGTATTGGAGCAAAATGCTCGTATAAAAATGAATGTTTAAGATTTAAAAACCAAATATTTTTATAAATTCTGTGTTTATTATTAAAAAATGACTCATTATTATGACAAAAGGCAGACTTCGGAGCTTAATAAAAAAACTATATACATCAGGCTGAAAAAGATACAGTTTTCTTTATCCTCAGCATCAGGCGTGTTTTCCAAGAATCGTCTGGATAAAGGCACAGAGTTACTGCTGAATAATATGATAATAAAGAATAAATGGAAAGTTTTGGACCTTGGATGCGGCTATGGTGTCGTAGGCATTAGTGTAAAAAAATTATATCCTGATACAGAGGTTCTAATGACTGATGTAAATGAAAGGGCCTTGAAATTAGCCAGAGAAAATATAAAAATAAATAATCTCAGAAATATAGAAGCAAGGGACTCAGATTTGTTTAAAAAAATAAAAGATGAGGATTTTGACACTATTTTAGTAAACCCGCCGCAGTCAGCAGGAAAAAAACTATGTTTTAAGCTGATTGAGGATTCTTATAAGCATCTGAAAAATAAAGGCTTGCTGCAGCTGGTTGCAAGGCATAATAAGGGCGGCAGGGAATTAAAGAAAAAGATGGATGAGGTTTTTGGTAAAACAGGAATAATTGTAAAAGGATCTGGCTATAGAGTTTACTGCGGAGAAAAAATCAGTCTATAACCTTAAGTTCATCGACTTTCTGGTTTTCAAAATCATATATGACCTGCCTTATCCCCAGACCTAATTTTAAAACAGCAGATATTACCGACATATGCTCTTTTCCTGTTCCTGATATAAGGTTAACTGCTACTTCATTATCTTCAATTTTTCCTGTCAATTCCTCTTTTATTTTCTCACTCATTTCTTCTACAGAATTATTTTTTGAATCAACAATTATCATGATGCATCCTTTTTCATTGGTGAAGTTTTCTTTGCCGAAATCATTTGTAATCAGGTAAATATTCTTGAACTCTCCTGAATTAACCAACCTTGAAACATGGCCCCATGTTCCTTTTCCCGTGCTTAAACATGCTATTAAATCTGTCATTTTGTCTAAAGAAAAGGGGTTTATTTATAAGCTTTTTTGTTTTTATATCGGAAATTTTGCATTGAAATAATTATTTAAAAGACGAGTCTTTATTTAATCTCGTCTTTTTAATCCCAAAAATTCCTCTAGCAAAAATCAGCACATTTAGATGCTAGATACAGATGAATTTTAGTTATACAAAAATATTTAAATGCTTTATATATCCTAAAAATAAAATGCTGTTTTCATTAATGGAAATTCTGGATATATTGATAATGACTGGTGTAGTAGGATTCATCTTCAAGGACATTTTCAGGGCGCCTTCTTCATATACTCCTGAAGGGATTATTTCCATGTTTACAAGAAAAACATCAAATATGAATGATTTCTGGTTTTCTGCTTTACTTGTTGCTCCTGCTATAATCCTGCATGAACTGGGTCATAAATTAACTGCAATAGCTTTTGGGTTAACAGCAACATTCCATGCTGCATACATGTTTCTAGGATTGGGGGTTTTATTAAAATTATTAAACTTTGGATTTATCTTTTTTGTTCCTGCTTATGTATCAATAATAGGACAGACAACTCCACTGAACTATTCTCTTATAGCATTCATGGGACCTTTTGTTAATTTAGTATTATGGTTGGGTTCCCTGGCTTTTCTGAAATATGGGAATATTCCGATAAAATACCAGCGTTATGTTGGTTTGTCATTAAAAATAAACATGTTCTTGTTTATATTCAATATGCTGCCTATACCTGGCTTTGACGGTTTTCATGTTTTCTCAGGGTTATTCCGGGCTGTTTTCTGAAGAAATTATTCCCATTCACTGTGCCCAAAATGTATAATTAAATCAATCCCTAGAGATTTGACTTCCAAAGGTATATCGCAGGAGCCGTAACAGGAGCCTGCCCATATGATAATATCTGCTCCTGTCACAGATTCCAGAAAATCAGCTATTTCCTTTGCCTTTGGTTTTAAGCCTGATGGTAATTGTATCAGAACCTTTTCAGCATTGGACTCTTTTATTTTTTTAACAGCTTTTTCCAATTCAAAATCATATGTCATATTAAGAAAAATAATCTTATTATATTTAAATTTTTAGAATTATTCTTTTTTCTTTACTTCTTTTTCTTCCTGTTCTTTTTTATCAACTACTTTCTTTTCTTTGGACTCTTTTTTTCTGCCTGCTTCATTCATTTCAGCTATAGGAGTCTCTTTTTTCTCATTCGTTACATCTAACACTCTTATCAACGCTGTCTTGACAGGATGTACTGTAGCAACATTTGATTTCAGGTTTTTCTGTATTCTGTAAGAGATCAGCTGCTCAAAGATGTCATTCAGGTTATTTTTATTGATGACAGATTTTAATAAAGACCTGGAAACCATTCTTATTTTTGTCTTTACAGGATTATGTGCCTTGGTGTGTGTTATTACCAGGGGTTTTACCCTTACAAAAATATCATCCTTGGTTTTCAGGACAAAAGAATCATCAACCCTGCTTATGTCATGCCTGACCCATCTTCTTATTGTTGATGAGCTTACCTCATAGCCGATGAATTCAGTAATTCCCTTGCCGTCAATATAATCCTTAATCCTGAAATTTATATTTACATTTTGTTTTTTTATATCTCCGGTTATATTAAAAAGATTGACTTTCAGATTCCTTCCTTTCATAGCAGAAGGCTCTCTCAGGTAAATATCTCCTAAAATCCGGTTATTTAGCATATCAGGTGCTATGATAGTATACCATTTCTTTCTTTTTCCTGTTTTTTTTATTTGTTCTGTTCTTGCCATTTAAAAATGAGAAATTTGGGGCATTTATAAACTTTTTGATTTATTATTCTCTATTTAATTAACCAATAGAATCAAGAATTTTAAATATCAAGGTTTATAACCTTTTCTGCATGCTCTTCTATGAAATTTCTTCTTGGCTCAACTTCCTTGCCCATTAAAATAGTGAATATCTCATCTGCTGCGAGAGCATCATCTATTGTTATTCTCTTTAATACTCTTTTCTCAGGGTCCATAGTGGTTTCCCATAACTGGGGGGGATTCATCTCTCCAAGACCCTTGAACCTCTGGACAGATATATTTTTTGTTCCCATCTTTTTCATTATCTCCTCTTTTTCATTATCTCCTCTAACATAATATTTTTCCTTGCCTCTTTTTACAAGATAAAGCGGAGGCTGTGCCAGGAAAATATGGCCCGTTTCTATTAAAGGAGTCATGTACCTGAAGAAAAAGGTTAATAATAAAGTGTCAATATGTGCACCATCCACATCAGAATCAGTCATGATTATAATAGTGCTGTATCTTAATTTATTTAAATCGAAATCATCCCCTATACCAGTTCCTAATGCTGTAATCATGTTTCCTATCTCTGTATTGGCCAGGATTTTGTTAAGCCTTGCTTTTTCAACATTCAGTATTTTTCCTCTTAAAGGCAATATGGCCTGGAAATCCCTTTTTCTTGCCTGTTTGGCAGAGCCACCTGCAGAATCCCCTTCAACTATAAAAATCTCACACCTCGCAGGGTCTTTATTGCTGCAGTCAGCAAGCTTGCCAGGTAATGTGGAAAATTCAAGGACATTTTTTCTTCTTGTTATTTCCTTGGCTTTTCTTGCTGCTTCCCTTGTCTTCAGGGCATTTAATGATTTATTTAGTATAATCTTTGCTGTTTTGGGGTGCTCATCCAGAAAAACATTAAGCCCATTACTTACTAAGCTGTCAACTACTCCTTTGATTTCTCTATTACCTAACTTCGTCTTAGTCTGTCCCTCAAACTGGGGCTCAGGTATCTTCAGGGCTATTATACAAGACAATCCTTCTCTCACATCATCACTTATGAATCTTTCTTTGTCTGCAATTTTATTGCTTTCCATATAGTTATTCAGGGTTCTTGTCAGTGCTGTCTTAAAGCCTGTAAGATGTGTTCCCCCTTCATGTGTATTAATGTTATTTACAAATGAAAATAAGCTTTCACTGTATGTCTCAGTATACTGCATAGCAACCTCTAACTGAACTCCTTTTTTTTCTTTTTTTAGGTATATTATATCATGTATAGGGGTTTTGTTTTTATTCAGGTATTTAACAAAATCAATTACTCCGTTTTCATAATAGAACTCTGTTTCCATCGGTTTCTTGGGTCTTTCATCTTTAAGAGTAATTTTTATTGCATTAAGAAAAGCAAGCTCCCTTAATCTTGACTGCAGAATAGTTATATCAAAAGAAATTGTATTGAAAATCTCTGAATCAGGCTTGAAATGCACTTCAGTTCCTGTATCCTCAGTTGAATCTATGACTTTTAACTCAGCAAGGGGTTTTCCTTTTTCATATTTTTGATACCATATCTGTCCCTTTCTTTTTACCCTGACTTCTAAAAATTCAGATAATGCATTTACAACAGAAGCGCCTACACCATGCAAACCTCCTGATACTTTATAGGATTTCTTGTCAAATTTACCTCCTGCGTGGAGTTTTGTCAGAACAACCTGCACCCCCGAGATATTATATTGTGAGTGGATATCAACAGGAATGCCCCTGCCGTTGTCTTTTACTGTGACAGAATTATCATTATGGACAATAACATCTATCTTATCACAATATTCAGCCATTGCCTCATCTATAGAATTATCTACTATCTCATATACTAAATGGTGTAAACCCCTGGAAGATGTACTCCCTATATACATGCTGGGCCTTTTTCTTACAGCCTCAAGATTCTCAAAAACCTTTATGTGCTCAGAGCTGTAATCCTCATTATTTTTTTCGGATTTTTTAAGATTTTTTTCGCTATTTCCTGTCTTTTCATCAACCATATTTATCTCCCTAGTTTCCCGTCGAGAAATCAGTATAAATTATATAGATTTATGATTTATAAAGTTTGCGATTTTTAGGGCATTTTCCAGCTATATAAACTAAATATTTATAAAACAACCAATTTTACAAAAAATAGCTTGAAAAACAAGATAAAAAACCCTGAAGCTGTAGTTATACATTACAGTGAAATAGCCCTGAAAAAAGGAAACAGGAAAAGGTTTGAGGATAAATTAATCGAGAATATTAAAAAAAGTTTAGATAATATAAATTATGAAAATATAAAAAGATATTACGGAAGAATCATAATGTTCCTGAATAAAGAGTCTGATATTGAGAAAATAAGAGATAAGCTTAAAAAAATAAGTGGGATATCTAATTTTGCCTTTGCTGTGAACTGTAATCTGGATATTAAAGAATGTGAGGATAAAGTAATTAAAATTATAGAGGAGAATAAGCTTAAAGCTGAAAGCTTTGCTGTCAATAGTTCAAGATCCAATAAAGATTTTAAATATAATTCGCAGGAAATAAATGAGATTTTAGGGGAAAAAATATTAAAAAAATACAAATGGAAAGTAAATCTTAATAATCCTGAGCTTTGTTTTTATATAGAGATTACTGAAAAAAACATCTTTATTTATATCAATAAACTAAAATGTTGCGGGGGCCTGCCTGTAGGTGTTACCGGAAAAGTTATTAGTTTAATTTCAGGAGGCATTGATAGCCCTGTTGCTTCATATATGATGTTTAACCGTGGGTGTGAAGTTGTTCTGGTACATTTCCAGAACGAAACCTTAAACAAAAAAGGTGTCGAATCCAAGATAAAAGAGCTTGCTGAAAAGCTTAATGAATACCAGCCTAACACAAAATTGTATATTGTGAAGTTTGGTAAAATTCAGAAAGAGATTATAAAAAATGTTCCTGCAAAATACAGAATGATTGTTTACAGGAGAATCATGATGGATATAGCTTCCAGAATAGCTGAAAAAGAGCATGCTTTGGGTTTAGTTACAGGTGATTCCATAGGGCAGGTGGCATCACAAACCCTGGAAAACCTGAATGTTATATATAATAAGGCTAAACTGCCAGTTTTCAGCCCGTTAATAGGTTTTACAAAAGAGCAGA
>CAZQLC010000023.1:0-12022 GCA_964594025.1 uncultured Methanosarcinales archaeon | reverse complement strand
AGAAAAATTATTATGTTTGATTTAAAAAGTTTAGCTGATAATTTACGGAAATTTTTCAAAAAAACTGAAAATATTCAACAAATATTATTCTCAACTAAATTAAAAATCAAATATCAATTAATTTTATAAATAACCGCTACCAATAATATTATTATGCCGGAACATAAAAAAAGGGGTAAGGTTGACGTAGATTTATTTCTCTCAAATAAAAATAAATTATTGAATAAAACAAGAAAATCCCAGGTAAGCATGGAATTCCTTCTGGTAATGGGGTTTGCTTTTTTGATGATAATACCTCTTATTGTTGTTTTTTACACGCATTATTCTGGGATGAGCATTGAGATTGAAAATGCCCAGGCTGAAAAGGTAATAAATGAGCTCGTGGATGCAGTGGATTCTGTTAATTATCTAGGTGATCCATCACAGAAAACCATTAAGCTGCATATACCTTCAACTCTTAAGGATATAACTATCTCACAGGTTAATAATAATGTTCTGGTTTTTACAATAGACAATAATGGTTTAATAAATAATATGTCAAAACTCACCTCTGCAAACCTGACAGGAAACCTTTCAGGGGGAGAGGGTTTGCATGTTTTCAAACTAAGGGCGCAGGGCAGTTTTGTTATAATAGAAGAACTCAGGTAAAATTATACAAAATGAAATCAAATACTAAAGCACAGTTTCATCTTGAATTCATGCTTGCTGTATCCCTTTCTATGGTAATACTTCTTGTCTTCCTTATCGCCATAAGGGGCTCGCTTGAAGAAAAGATAGAGCAGAAGCAGTACCTGGTGATAAGGGATTATGGTCTAAGCCTCCAGAAAGAATTTATCACTGCTGCCCAGGTTCATGATGGGTATATAAGGCGGCTGATAATACCTGATTCTGTTTCCAATGTTGAATTCGGGATAAATAATACAGAAAACTACATTCATCTTTATTATGATAGAGAAAATAATAATTACAAGAAATCCATGAGTTTTAAGATTCCCCATATAAACGGCAGTTTGAAACAGGGGTTTAATGAGACTAATATAATAAAAAAACAGAATAATACTATTTATGTCTTAAATTAAGATAACCAAAATTATACAAAATTAAACTATTAAAATGAGAATTAGAATGAAGTCAAAAAAATCACAGGTTTGGATAACTGATATAATAATCTCCCTCATAATATTTACAACCGCTATTTTATTGTCAGTCAAGATAACCAATACTGCTTTCGGCAGTGATATTGATTTTGAGAATATTGAGAAAGAAGCCGATTATATAAGCGAGATACTGATGAGTGAGGGATTTCCTGAAGACTGGAATAAAAGCACTGTTATAAGGCCTGGTTTATTAGACAATGAAAAAACCCTTGATATAAATAAGCTGAATAATTTCTATAATTTAACATATTCATATACAAAGACCCTTTTTTCAATAAGGAATGACTATTATTTCTTTTTTAGGGATAATTCCTTAAATAAAACCCTTAATATTACAGAATGCGGCTTTGGCAGTGAGGATATTACTATAAATGAAAACTGCTCGTTTGACTTAAGCTCATTACAGTATGAGGATTTGGTAAAAATAAGGCGCTTTTTGGTTTATAATGCTACAATAATAGAGATGGATATTTATGTCTGGAATTAAAGGAATTAAAATAAAAGGAAAATGGAAAAACAAAAAAGGCTTTTATTTCAGTCTTGATGCTTTTTTAGCCTCTGCCCTGCTTATAGGCTCTCTTTTATTGATTTCATATAATGTTTCCGTAAATGAACAGGAAACCCAGCACATGACTTTTATAACAAGGGATATATTAAACAGCCTTTCAAATATAAAAATAGAGGACCTTTATCTGAAAAATATAAGCTTCATACTGGATGAGTACAACAATAATAACATAACTGACCTGAATAAAACTATCCTGGACCAGATAGGGAATTACTGGGCATTGAATAAGACATCAAAAGCAGAGAACTTATTGGATATAAGTTTGAATGATTCCCTGCCTCAGGATATAAACTTCGAGATTGTTATCCGGAATGAAACACTGTTTATAAAAAACACCACATCTCAGAGAACAAATCCGGATATTTTTGCGTCAAGCAGGATGATTTCAGGCATTGAGCAGGGAAAGCCTTTGCAGGGAGCGACTTCTTCAGGCTATCTGAAAAGGATAAGGAATAAGAGATATTATTCATTTATCTATTTTGGAGGTTTTGTCGGGCAGGGTAATATAACTGTATTTATTGATGACTTTCCTTCAGACGTGAATTCAAGCAGAATAACTAATATTACTATGGAAATGGACATAAAAGATGATTTTGAGCTTTATATAAATAATAACCAGTGCAATTCAACATTTTATCCTTCTTCAGGGGACATGGCTCCTGACAAGTGGGATATAACTGCATGTAAGGATTATATAAATAAAGGAAGAAACAATTTTTCCATCATTTTTTCAGGGGAAATAAACCAGTCATATATAGCAGGAGGTTATATAAAATTAGCATATAGAACAGACCAGCTGCAGTCAAATGAATCATATGGGAGAGAAAAATATGATTTCCCGGATATTGAAGGCACTATTAACCTTTATGATTCTTTTTATATTCCCGGAAATCTTAAACAGATGTCTGCATATCTGCATTATTTTGCCAATACATCATCCCTTAATAATACAAATATCTCACTTTATTTTACCATAGGAGATATCCCTGTTTTTATTGATTATAATGTATCATATGAAGAGAATATAACCCTTAATAATACAAACATATCTTCTTATCTTGATTATGCAAAATTAAGCCAGAATACTGTTCCCTTGAGATTAGGAACAGGCAATTTATCATTTACTGTGGGGAATGCAACCGGCAATAGTGATGTTGTTTTAATAACTGATTTATCTGGAAGCATGATGTGGAGAGTAGGTTATGCAGACAGCACAAATGGTGTTGTCAGGGGATGCAATGACCCTAATTTGTATAATGATGATACAAGAAGAATAAGCCTGGCAAAATGCCTTGATAAGGAGTTTATAGATATTGTACTGAATACTTCAGGCAACAGGGTCGCACTGGTGGATTTTAGTTCCAACAGTGATTATGAAAGCCTTACTGCAGATTCAACTTATCTTCAAGCCAGGGTAGATGAATATTCTAATAATCCTTCAGGGGGAACATGCATTGCCTGTGCTATAAACAGGGCTTATAATGTCCTGAATTCAGAAAGCTCTTCAAACAGGAATAAGTATATAGTTGTAATGACAGATGGCATCACAGGCTATTGTGCAGGATGCGGATCCTGGTGGTGGTGGTTTTGTAATTCATGTGATGAAGAGGGAACAGAGGTTTCAGGACAATATTCTGACTGTGGCGGAGGAAGCAGTGACTGCTCCGGCACTAATTGTGATGGGGCAATGCAGAATGCAAATTACAGCTCATGCAGGGCACATAATGATTTAAATGCCACAGTTCACAGCATAGGCTTTGGCCCTGTTGATGATTGTATAAACGCAAATACAACACTGCAGAATATTGCTGACTGTGGCAATGGGAGTTATTTTGCAAGCTCCAATGCTTCTGAATTACAGGATATCTACAAAAATCTTGCCAGCAGTGTTATAAGTATTGAATATTATGAGCAGGTTGTGAATATTGAAGGACAAATGATAAAATCAAGGCTGTATGGTGATTCTCATATCAATATAAATTATACTCCTGTAATAGATGAGCCAAGAGCAAATGAAATAGAGATAAAAATCCAGGAACCTCTTAATAATTGTAATTCCACAATTGATCTTCCACAGGGTTTAAGGTTCATAGACTCACATGTTGCATCATATTCAGGCTCTCACTGGACTGACCTTGTTGGTGTGGATAATAATTATAATTTTAACCTTTCAGAATATTCTCTGGATTATGGGGTTTTGGGAGACCCTTTCATTGTACGGATTACAGGATTAAGTTCAGGTAACAATATAATTATAGTAGAAACAGGGGATTCACCTTATAACAGGACCAATTGTTCAGAGAATAATTCCCTGATATTTACAGCAATGGTAAATTCATCCATAACAAGGACGGGTGTATATGAGTATTATGACGGCTGTATATGGAATGTTGAGTTTGAATACGGCAATTATCAGAATCTCAGCATACCTGAAACTGCATCAGATACATGTTATTACAACAGCAGCTGTTTTACCCGTAGTTGTTCTTTTCAGAACAGGAATGATACTTATGATGTTGCTGTTTTTGAAATATTAAGCCAGATAGATTTTGACAAGGACGGCAGGGTTGACCTTAATCTTGAAGAAGAAGACCTTGAGATTGTTATAACTATGGTGCAGGGTGTTCCTTATTTGTGGGGCCCTGTGCAGGTTAAGGCAAAGACATGGAAATAAATAATAATACAATATATTAAAATAATATAATAAATATGTCAATTAAAAAAACAATTGGGAAAAAAGGGATAGCATATCTGGCAGTATCAATATTATTCTTAGGTATAGTATATGCTGTTTTCTATGCCAGCTCGGATTATTCACAAAGGGAAAAACAAAGGAATATGGAGATAAGGATAATGGCTGTTGATGATTTTATCGAGGACTTTCATAATGATGCCCAAAGGGCAGTTTATATTACAGGATATCGTTCATTAATAGGGATGGAGGATTATGTTTCATCCCATGGTGTTTTCCTGCAGCATCCCAGAGAGTCATTCAGGGAGGTTTTTTATTATGGTACTATAAACAGCACATATATGAATGTAATGAATAATTCAGAGTTTCAGGAGTATGAAAGAAGAATAAATACAAATGCAGATAAAATCAATGTTCATGTTGAATTGAATGTCACATCAATTGACCTGTACCATACAGACCCATGGCACATTAATGTTGTTGTTTATACTAATGTAAATATAACAGACAACACAAATATTGCAGAATGGAATTATAACACTACATTTTCAACAAAAGTTCCTATTTTTGATGTCAGAGACCCATTATATAGTGTGAATACAAAAGGCAAAGTACAGAAGCCTGTAAGAATGTTTAATATGTCTTTTTTTGTTAATGACAGCAATAATAAAAATGATACTAACAATTTACAGTATATGGTCAATAATTCATTATATGTAAATAATACTAATGCACCAAGCTTTTTAATGCGTTTTTCAAATAACTTATCATCTTCACCATATGGTATAGAAAGCTTTGTAAACCTGCCTGAATTAAGTGCCCAGAGCATAGCAATTGATAATGATAAAAGTGTTGTTGATTATCTTTATTTCGGTAATAAAACTACATCAAATAAATGTGAAATACAGAACATGGTTTATGTTCCTGACTGGTTCAAAGTGGATACAACAGACAATCATCTGTCTTTTTATGAGATACAGGGCAGTCTTGATTATATAGACTGTCCTTAAAACTATTGAAGATTAAAATGGCATTATTAAACCACACAAAATCAAAAAAACTTGCAGATGAATATAAAATATACAGGAGACTATTGGGAAAAACCAAGGGGCTTATGTTTTCCAGAAG
This sequence comes from uncultured Methanosarcinales archaeon, assembly GCA_964594025.1. Classification (GTDB taxonomy): domain Archaea; phylum Nanobdellota; class Nanobdellia; order Woesearchaeales; family UBA9642; genus JAFGLI01. The sequence continues at coordinate 6,477 of CAZQLC010000023.1, read as the reverse complement.
ATTAAAAAACAAAGCCCTTGTTTTTGAGTTTTTTCCTCTCAAAAAAGTAAGCCTGCATATGTTTTTCGTCTTCTTTCCTATTGATGTTTTATTCATAGATGATAAAAACAAGGTTGTTGATATGATAAAAAACTTTAAACCATTTACCTTCTATAAAGGAAGTAAAAAATGCATGTTTGTAATTGAATTGCCTGATGGAATTATAAAAAAGACAAAAACTAAAATAGGAGATAAAGTTTCTTTCAGATAATATTTGTTTTCTAAAACCGGTTTTGGTAAAACCCTGTTCTACTTCACTGACTTTAACCATATAATTCGTATATGAACAAAGTCAGTTCCGTCTGGCCATGCCATGATTGCCTTTGGCAACCAATGACATTCATGGCACAGACGACCGGGGTTTTACCAAAGTCCAAAACCTAAAAATATATAAAAACATCTTCTTTCCCTTTTGATATAATGATAATAGATTCTTTGGAATTAAAAAACATAAGGTCTTATGAGAATGAAACTATAAAATTCCCGAAATCATCTTTTCTTATACTTGGGGATATAGGATCAGGAAAGACTTCTTTGTTATTAGCTATTGAGTTTGCAATTTTCGGGTTAAGGAGGGGCGAATTAGCAGGCTCAGGATTATTAAGGCATGGTAAAAAACAAGGCTCTGTTAGGCTGAGTTTTTCAATAGGAAACAAAAAAATAACAATCAAAAGAACCCTGAAAAAAACATCTTCAGGCATACAGCAGGACTCAGGATATATTGTTATTGACGGCAAAAAAACAGAGGGCTCTGCCCTTGAGTTAAAATCAAAGATTTTTCATCTATTGGGCTATCCTGAGGAGATGGTTTCCAAATCAAAATCCCTGATTTACAGGTATACTGTATACACCCCACAGGAAATGATGAAATCTATCTTAATGGAGGATAAAGATGAGAGATTGAACACCTTAAGAAAGATATTTGATATTGACAAATACAAGACAATAAAGGAAAATTCTGTATTATACATAAGGGAATTAAAAAACAAAAAGAAAAACATGGATGAGAAAACAGAAAGCCTGAGCAAAAACAAAGATGAGCTAAACGACAAAAACAAAAAAATAGAAGAGATACAAAAGAAAATAGAAAATCTCAATAAAAATCTGGAAGAAATAAAAACACAGAGAAATAAAACAGAAGATGAAAGAGAAAAAAACAAAGAGAATATAAAAAGATACAATGAATTAAAGCAGGAGATTGTTAAGAATAGCTCAGGATTAGAGAATAAAGAGGAAACTTCTAAAAAAAATAAAGAGAATATATTATATTATAAAAAAAAGACAGAAACACTTGAAAAAGAAATTTCTTCCATTAAATTACCTGATGTAGATGAAAAAGTATTGACCAAAAAAATCAGGGAAAAATCAGAAGAATATCAGAATCTGAAGGATAAGATAAAAGAGAAATTAAATATTTTAAAAACAAAAAAAGGGAATTCTGTAGATATAATCAAAAAAATAATCAAGATGGATAAATGCCCAACTTGTTTGCGGGATGTAAATGAAGAGCATAAACAGAAGATAAAATATAAAGAAAACAAGAATATAAATGATTTCAATAAAGCTATTGATATTTATGAAAAAAAGATTCCTAAAATAGAAAATAAATTAGAAGAGTTAAGGCAGAAAACAGAAAAGTTACATAAATTAAAAATTAAAATAAAAGATAAAGAATTAAAAGAGAGAAATTTAAAAGAAAAACTAAATGAATTGAGTAAGATTAAGGAAGAAAATCATAAAATAAATAATGAAATTCTGTTATTAAATAAAAAAATAAAGGAATTAAGAGAGAATATTGAAAAATACTCTGAAACAGAAGAGAAACAAAATGCAGTCGAGGAAAAATTATCTGAAATAATTGAAAAACAAAAGGATATTGAGATAAAAAGAGCAGAATCAAAAAAAGAAGAAGAAAACCTTAAAGAAAGAATAAGTGAATTAAAGAAAAAGACAGAAGAGCAGGAAAAAATAAGGCAGAATATTGAATATATAAAGCAATTAACCAACTGGCTGGAGGATTATTTCATTAATTTGATGTCTGAAATGGAAAAAAATATCCTTATGAAGATTTACCACCAGTTCAATGAGTATTTCATGGAATGGTTCCATATACTGATTGAAGAGGAGGAATTACAGGTCAGGCTAAATGAGGATTTTTCTCCTGTAATCACACAAAACGGATATGATACAGCAATAGATAATCTTTCAGGAGGAGAAAAGACATCCCTGGCTTTATCTTACAGGTTAGCATTGAATCAGGTCATAAATGATTTTATAACAAGGATAAAAACTAAAAACCTCATAATACTTGATGAACCCACAGATGGTTTCAGCAACACCCAGCTTGATAAAATAAAAGATATAATAGATTCATTAAAAATAAAGCAGATAATTATCATAAGCCATGATAATAAAATAGAGGGCTATGTTGATAATATCCTGAAAATAGAAAAACATAATCATCTGAGCCGTTGCTTAACTTCATAGATTAAATTTATAACGGGGCTGTGTGGTAGTTTGGCTATCCTCCGCGATTAGGGGTCGTGAGACCCGGGTTCGAATCCCGGCAGCCCCAATAGCCCTCTAGAAAGTGCTATATACTGAAATCAAAGATTTCCTATGTTTGACAGAAGTCAAACTACCCCCAATTAAGTCCGACTTCGTCGGATAAAAGAAAATAAATGTTTAATCAAAAAATATTCCAGGATTAATATTCTTTAGAAAAGTTTTTATATAAGTTTTTATATAAATCTATATATAAGTTTATAAAGACAATAACAATTAATTTAAATATTTAATATTACTATCAGATAAGGAGGGATTTTAATGAAATTTATGAAAAAGATAATTTTTGGTTATGCTGTATTAATGATTTTTGCATTATTTTCAAGTATAGTATTAGGGGCTTCAGATTTTGAGGCTGATTTTATTGTTGAAAAAGGGGATATATTCCTTGATGAAAAAGCTGTTTTTGAGTTTACAATAAATAATAGATTAGAGGAAAATGACAGGTATTCAATATATCTCCCAACAGCTGCAGATTGGATAATGAGCCCGACATATATAGAAGTTGAGAAGGAAAGCGCCAGGAATTTTGAATTAACGTTGGACCCCACCCTGAAAGTAGAGCCAAAAGGATATACAATACCTGTAAGGATAAAATCCCTAACTACTAAAAGATATGAAGACCTTTATGTTCGTGTTTTTGTCAAGTCATATAATGGCACTGAGGCAAGATATCTTCCCAATGTAGCACTGAATGTTGAGATTGAAGAGGAAGTGGATCCTACTGAAAATCTTCCTGTAACTATATCTATGAGAAACAGGAATATGCTGGACATAAAGAATATGGACGTAAATATAATAAGCCCTTTATTTTCAAAGGTTTATTCTGTGGATTTAAGCGAGCTTGAAGCAAAGACACAGGAAATATGGTTCAATCTTGATGATTATCAGGAAGCTGGCATATATGACCTTTCTGTTGAGTTAAGCATTAACGATAAAACAGTCAGCAGGGCGGAAACCCAGTTTGAGATAAAAAAATACTCAATTTTTATAACTTCAAAGAACATAAGCAGAGGGATATTGCGTACAGTAACTTATATTGATGTTTATAACAAAGGCAATTATAATGCTACAAATACTGTCAAAGAGCCCATAAATCTCGGGCAGGGAGTATTTACATATACAACTCCCGGGGCACAGGTTATAAAAGAAGACGGGGAAAGATATCTTGCATGGGATATCACTCTTGACCCTTCAGCCCGGACTTCTGTGAAGGTAGACAGGAATTATCAGTGGTTTGTGGCTTTTATAATATTAGTATCTGTTTGTCTGGTTTTATACTATTTATTCAGGACTCCTGTAATAGCAATAAAAAAAGCCAAAATCTATGGGGGTGCTGGTGAGGGTGTTTCACACTTTAAAATAAAACTATTGATAAAAAACAGGTCAAACAAGGTTATAAACAATGTTAAGATAATTGAGAGAATCCCTCAGATTACCTCTTTTATTGAGGAATCTAATCTTGGCACTCTAAAACCAAGCAAGATAATAAAGCATAAAAAATCAGGGACTATCTTAAGATGGGATATAGATAAACTGGATGCTTTTGAGGAGAGAATTATAACTTATAAACTGAAATCAAGTTTAAAACTTATAGGGAATATACATCTTGGTGCCTTGAAAGTAAGATTTGAAACTGCTCCGGGCCAGGAGAGAGTATCCAGGTCAAACAAAGTCTTGGTTTCAAATCCGTTTAAGGATTAGTCAGATTAAAATCCCTGAACCTGCATAAAGTTATAAATCGAAATATATATAAATAAATGTATTTCTTTTTATTATAGATTAGAGAATAATCCCTCCATAGTTCAGCGGCTAGAACGTCTGGCTGTAGAATGCGCTGTTTGACTACCTATTTCAGGATGGATGAAAAACAGTCAGCCAATAGCCACCGGAAGATCCCCGGAAACCTTTTAAGAAAGTCTTATTGGTTGGGAAATTCAAGTCCGGGTGGGGGGATTTTTTAATATTTATTATCTCATATTATTAATTTATTTTCCCCTTCTTAGAAATAGACCATAAGATTTATAAATGGGTGATTATTTCCATCATATATAATGGGAGTTTCTATTCACGAAAATTTAATATATGACACAGGATTAGCACATTCCCATCTATTTTGTTATAGCAATTATTCACCAAAAACCCGTTTATTATAAAAATAATTCAATTAAAAAATCAAAAAAATCATAATAATGCCCTGATAGTGTAGTGGTTATCATGGAGCCCTGTCGAATCCTGAATATTCATAATATTCGGAAAAGAAGGTATAGTAAGGCTCCGACTCGGGTTCAACTCCCGGTCAGGGCGTGTTTTAATACATAGCATCCAAAAAACTCTGGGCCGGTAGCTCAGCCTGGGAGTTTTTTCCGAAGGATTTTCAGGAAAAACTGGGCAACAGAGCACTGCACTTTTAACTTTATTTTAGCAAGAAAGCAATGCAGGAGTCGCGAGTTCAAATCTCGTCCGGCCCGTATAATTTCAAATGTTCATATACTGAATATAAAATGGCAAAAAAAACAACAAAAAAAGAAAGCGGGGAATTTGATATAAGGGACCACGTATTAGTTCCTGAGCACATAAAACTGAATTCTAAAGAAAAAAAAGAACTTTTGGAAAAATATCATATAAACCTATTGGAATTACCAAAAATATCAATAAAAGACCCAGCTCTTACAGATGTTGATGTAGCTGTCGGGGATGTTATAAAAATCATAAGAAAAAGCTCAACTGCAGGAAAAAGTATTTTTTACAGAGCTGTAATAAATGCCTGAGATATTAATATAATATAAAATATACCCAAAAATGAGACCAGAAAAAAATAGTTATTCAAGGATATTGATGAGAAAATATTTTGATGAAAATACTATTATAAACGCAGATATTGAATCATTTAATAATTTTATAGAAAACGAACTTCAGAATATCATTGATATAAATAGTGTTCTGGAACCAACAATCATACCTGAGAATGTAGAGGAATTTAAAATAAAACTGGGAAAGATATCGGTGGGAAAGCCACAGATTACTGAAGCTGACGGTTCCCAGATAAATATAACTCCCAAAGAAGCGAGGCTCAGAGGGTTGTCATATGCAGCACCTATGTTTATAGAGGTTTCTTCTTTTATAAACGGGGTTGAGAGAGAGTCTTTCAGAACACAGCTTGGAAAAATACCTATTATGCTGCATTCAAAATACTGCTATCTTTATGGATTAAATAAAAAAGAACTCATTGAGAAAGGGGAGGATCCTGATGACCCTGGAGGATATTTTATAATAAACGGAACAGAAAAGGTTTTGGTCAAGATTGAAGATCTGGTTGCAAACAGGTTGTTAATCAAGAAGAATACTATAGGAACAAGCGAATATGAAGGAACCTTATTCTCAGAAAGAGAATCTTATAAAATACCCCACAAATTCGAGAAATTAAAAGACAGTGTTTTTTATCTGACATTTACAAGAGTAAAGAGAATACCTGTAGTTATACTCATAAAAGCACTGGGCTTGCTGAATGATGAAAGCATTATGCGTCTTGTAGGTTTGCCTGACAACTCAGAGGTTTTCCTTAATCTTTATAAGTTTGTGGATATAAAAACACAGGAAGAAGCCCTGAATTTTATAGCAAAAAAAGTTGGCATTACACAAGCCAAGGATGTAAGAATAGAGAGAACACAGGAAATACTGGATAAATACCTTTTGCCTCACGTTGGGGGGGATAAAGAACACAGGCTGGAAAAAGCTTATAATTTATGTAAATATCTTAAAAAATTCATAATGACTGAGGAAGGAAAATGGTCTATTGACGATAAAGATCACTATAGGAACAAGAGATTGAAACTAAGTGGTGATTTATTAGCTGATTTGTTTTCTGTGAAT
>CAZQLC010000022.1:5148-12390 GCA_964594025.1 uncultured Methanosarcinales archaeon | reverse complement strand
TAAATAAATTCATAAAAGAGAAAAACATAGGCTGCATTTCATTAAGAAAAAGGGAAAAACAATAAAATATAATGTATGTGTTATTTTTTTCTTTTCCTGGATTTCTTTTTGCCTTTTTTATTCTTTTTGGAAAACAACCCAATATATAATATCTCAAGCAGACCTACGGTATTTACCAAAAGCAAAACAATAAACCATGCCACATGGGAATTCCTTGCAGACTTCCATAAGGCAATTGCCTTCCATACGCCTGACCATAACATGATAAAAATTAATGTCAACAAAAAACCAATCTCATAAGCCATTTTTTCACCTCATTCGATAATAAAACAATATAAAAATACAAGAATTAGTATATATAGTTTTTTATTTGATTATCTTGTTTTTAATAAAAAAATCCTTTACTTTTTCATAAATCAATTTATGGCCTTCTGAATTAGGATGTAAGCCGTCATAGAGTAATTTTTTATAGTCTTTTTCACTGAATATTTTGTAAATATCAATAAAATACACATTATTATCTTTACAGATTTTATTTAAATCATTGTTGTATTCTTGTATATATTCATTTTTGTATGAATTAAGGTCGTTGTATAATGTTGTCATGGACTCATCAACAGGAGTATAGCTGATAAAGATTATTTTTGAACTGAAATTTTTAGCAAGAGAAATTAATTTTTTTATATTTTTTTTAAATTGCTCGGGTTTTACCTGTAACCTGTTCTCATTATGATAAAAATGGCTGTCATTTGTTCCTATGGCAAAGATTATTATGCATTCCTCATCTTCATTCACAATAGTTGAGGCTTCTTCTTCAAATCTGTTTAAGACATTACCCGTATCCTCACCGCCAACACTGAAATTAAAGACTTCATCGTATTCATCATAATCATTGTTCATATTTCTTTTATGGATAAATCTCTTTAATCTTTCAGCCCAGCCGCCTTCTGTATCCCACGCACCATAAGCTATGCTGTCCCCGAAAACCAGAATTCTTGCCATAATATTAACCCCAATTCTTTAAAGATTCCTCTTCCATAAAATGTAATTTTCCCGGAACAATAATACACTGGGGAGGATTTCCAAAGTCTTCTTTAATTAAATCTTTAACTTCAGCATATTTTATTTTCTTGTCTTTACAACCCAACCTTGCACAGCCTATAACTTTTGTATTATCATTAATGACATTCTCTTTCAGTTCTTTTTCTTTTTCCAATAACAATTTCAGGGCTTCTGAAACAGACATAAACTTATTATCCTTAGACTTAATATCCAGTAAACATAATGTGTGTAAATCATTCTTCTTATTCATTTTTATAACATCATAAGCTGTTTTAGGGTTGTAATTTTCTTCAGGAAAAACAATTGATGTTGTTTTACCAAACTTATACAATTCCAAGCCAACAGAGCCAACAACATTTATCACAGAGGCATTATGAATAAACTTACATTCTATATTTTTTTCTTTGGCTCTCATCCATAAGTCCACATGGGTTGTTGCACCGAATATATCCCCCACAACAAGAAAACTCACATTTTTGCCTTTGGCTTTGTCCAGGATTTCATCTGCATTATTCTCGACTATATTCCTGTCAGCCAGAATTATTTTTTTTCCGTAAAACTCCTCTAATTTTTTAACAGAAACCTGCAATATAGAAGTATAATTTTCCAGAAAAACATAATCACTTTTCTTAACAGCATCTAAACCTTTAACCGTAATATCCTTCTCGTTCTCAAGACCCAAACCAATAAAATACAAAACCATTTTATTTATCAGACTTTTTTTCAGACTCCTGCAAAACCAAAAGGTCCTGAGTTGTTAATTTCTCTTTTTTCTTGATTTTCTCATTAACTTCTTTGGTTTTTTCCTTCAGGGTTTTTTCCTGGTTATTTTCTTCCCTTAATTGTATGTTGTTTTTTTCAAGAATATTGTTAATCTCTTTCAGCCCCATGAGTTTTTTGTTCAGTTCCTGCTCAATTTTTTTTATTTCCTCACTTGCATGGTCAATTTTTTTGTTTAATTCCTTTTCTTTTTCCTTAAGCTCATTTATTGTATCAGATGTTTCCATTAATTTTTCATGTGACTCCTGGCTTTTATCAGCCATTTTCTGAATCTCATTATGTATTGAATTAGTTTTTTCTTTGTATTTATCAATATCCCTGGACAATTCAGAGTTGCTCCTGCTTAATTCAGTAATGCCTCGCAGTTTCTCAAGCTTATTTTTCATGACTCTTATTTTTTTCATGAGTTCTTTTTCCTGCTCAAAACTCACTGCTCCAATCTCAATATTATTATAAATACCCTCAATCTGCTCTTTTATTCCCTCAGGGCTCTCTTTTATTCCCAGCTTTTCAAGCTTATTCTTCCTCTGCTTCTGGAGTTCTTTTATATTGTTTATCTTGTCTTTTATTTCCTGATTCAGCTTTTTCCTTTCTTCCTTGTTCTTTTTTATTGTTCTGGTAATATTATTTCTTTCTCTCTTGAATAAAGAAGCCTGTTTTATCTTATACTTTATATCCCCTGAAATATTTCTCTTATCCCTGATTAAACTCTTTTTTATATTAGAGTTTTTATTCAATTTATTCCTCAGAATATTTATTTCATCCTGGGTTTTCCTTAATTCAGAAATCAGCTCATCTATTTTATTTTGTTCTAACATTTGCCTGCCTTTTATAGTTAATTTAATAAAAAATAAAATAAAAAAATTATCAAAATTTATTAGACTTCAGCCAAACAGGGCTCCTAAACCTTCAGCAGATTCTTCTTCTGATTTCTTTTCTTCTTCTTTTTTCTTCTCTTCGTTTTTATCTGTGCTTTCTGCCTTCGGTCCTTTTTCACCACCTGCACTTGCTACTGGTGCAGCTGCTGTAGGAACTACTGTTGCCTCTTTCAAAGCCTTTTCAATATCCACTCCATTCAAAGCACTGACCAGGGCTTTAACTTTTGCATCATCCACCTTGACAGATGCAGCCTGCAGCACTTTTTTAACTGAACCGTCATCTATCTTCTGTCCAGCCTTGTGTAGTAACATTGCAGCATATATATATTCCATTTTCACAACCTCCATAATAGTTTTTGATTATAACTTATTCTTTTTTATCTCCTTTTTCTTCTGGTTTCTTGGAAACTTGGTTTCCAAGTTCTTCAACTTTTGGTTGAAGTTCACGAGAGCCTTGCTCTTGAGTAATAGAATTCTTTGAATTCTGTAATTCTTCTTTGCTCTCTTCACTTTTATCTGGTTTTTCTTCTTCTGGTTTTTCTGTCTCAGCAGCCTTATTCTCTTCAGGCACTATCTCTTTTTCTTCTTTTTTTGGCTCTTTATTTGTTTCTTTTTCCAGTTTTTGCTCTTCTTTTGGCTTCTCAGATGATTCAATGTTTAAATCAAGTAAAGAGTCCAGATTCACTGCCTGCGCATTAACCTTTGACAATATAATCCCAGTGGTTTTATCAGTCAGTATATTCTCATTCAAAGCCAGGCTCAAAGCCTCAGCAAAGGCTTTTTTTATTAGTATATTAATTGTAAGCTCATTGATATAACCTATGCTCAAGGCAAGATTTAATGAATCTCTGGCAGATTTGATGATATTATCATAATACTCCTGCTCATCAATATCAAGTATGTCTTTATCAAGTATTTTTCCGCCTTCCCAGACAGCCTTCAGGTTCAAGCCGATTTCCATCGGCTTCAGATCCAGCCTTTTTAAGATTCCTGCTACTTTATTATCAACAGTCTCTCCCTCTTTTACAACCAAACAATCCTCTTTTATAACTAATTTTCCAGCCTCTACTCCTGTTTTTATTCCTATAGATCCTAATTCCCCTATAATCGGACCAGGAGCAAAACCTGTTGGCCCTTTAGGGACAGTTATATCATTAATGGCCTCCTGCCCTGCTTTTATAGGGGCCTTGGTTTTATTCTTCTTTATTATGCTGTATAAGCTGAAAGGGTCTTCCTTGCTGAACAAAACAGCAGTCAAACCATCCATATAAACCTCAAGATTTTCAAGGTTATCTTTGTTTGTTTTTTCAATTGCTATTTTCATCAATCTTCTCTTAGTCATTTTTATCAGGACATTATGCTCTCTTAATTTTGCCCTTATATCCTGAAACTGTTTGGCAGGAAAATTCCTCAAATCCAGTATGCCTATGATAGGATAACTATTAAATAAGTCTATAAACTCCTTCACTTTTTCCTTCTTATATTCCTGGATTTTCGGCGGTGTCATTTTATATCTCACATTAATTTTATAGGCTTGCTCATAGTAAACTTAAGCAGCACATTTTTCATATTGTTTTTTTCTTTTGGCAGACTGTGGACTATAGTATTATAAGCAATTAGTATATTATCAACAATATCATCATTTTCCATATCCTCTTTTCCAACCATAAGATGAACAACGGGGTTTTTTTCCACCCTGATAGCTATAGTGTGCTGTAATTTATTATATAAAGCATCAAAATCTGTCTTTGGATTGATAACACAGCCTACTTTTGGATTAGGCATTTTGTTTCTTGGACCCAGAATCCTTCCGAAGTTTGAAGCTACCTTAGCCATTATGTTTGCCTGGGATACAAAAAAATCATATTTCCCTGCTAATTTTTTGGCAACCCTCATATTTTCACTGTATTTAGTGAACTCAGAAACAACTATGACCTTATCAAAAACTTTTTTTGCCTTGCTGACAAGGTCCATATCAACAAAAGCACAGACAGTTCTTTTTTTGCCTATTGTTTTGTGTAAATTTATGAATAAATTAATTTTATGCTGGGGATTTTTAAAGTCCATATCCTGCAGATTTATGATTAATTCGACGGACTGTTTAAAATTCCTTTTCTTGGAATCTTTTCTCAGCTTATCCAATACTTTTATACATTTATTCTTGTCCATTTTGAAAGGTCCCTCCTACAAAAAATGTAGTATGTTCTGTGCTCAAGAAAAGCACATAAACACATCGGGCAAAATCTTTTATAAAACTCTTAATTACTGAAATTTTGAATGGTTTATAAATATTTTGGTTTTCGTCATGAAATAAATAAGATTTATAAACAACGCTTTTTTTCAGAAATGGCGCCTAGGTCGCATAACCTGGTATTGCGCCAGCTTGGAAAGCTGGTCCCTCTGGGATTCCCGGAAACCTTTTAGGAATAATTTCTTATGGGTTGGGAAATTCAAATCCGGGCCTAGGCGTTTTTTCTATTAAGGGTTGATATTAATATAACAATAAATAATTCTTAGAAAACTAGTTAATATTTATACATATTAAGATAATCTTTAATCTTGTCCTTGATATCCTCATAATCTCTCAAGGCGTTTTTTTCAAATTTTTGAGTATATGATTTATATATAAATTTATCAAAGATAGTTCTCAGGAAATAATAAAAACCTTTGTTCTGCCATGTATTCTCCCAATCTGTGACTAAAAATAAATCAAAGATTATATCCACCTTGCCTTTATTGTAAACCTCTTTTGTTTCTCCTCTTTCAACTTCAACATCTTTGATTTCACTGAAAATCATGAATATCCTTATCTCTATTTTAGCATAATCTGTTATTCTTTTATTGGGCCTTGCCTCGATAATAATCTGTTTCCCCTCATCATAATGCTCCTGGTAGTTCTTTAATTCCTGGTGGTCATAGCCCATTTCATAGCACCATTTTTCTATCAGGTCATATACTTCTTTCACCTTAAAAAGGCCCATATAGGAAAGGCTTTCTCCCTCCACGATGTTTTTTATTGCAGTCATTTTATTTATTGTTTTATTATAGTCAATTAATGTATTCCCGGTTTATATATTTAACCTATCTTTGGCCTGAATGCCTCAGACTCTGCATACAAATCAAGTACCTTCTTTAAATCATTGATAAACATAACTGTCTCATAATCAATATAATCAGCAAATACACACGTAGTTTCCCTCCATTTTATGTTTTTTCTGAAAAAATATTTTAATTTCTGGGCAAGAAACCCCTGATCCATTATATTATTATAATCCTCGACAACCCAGGCATCGATAATAAACCTTATTCTTCCCTTATAAATTGACTTTTTGATTTTTGTTTTATCCCTGACAGGTATAAGTCCCCATCCTTTTATATTGACAGAAATCTGGAACATATAATACTCATCAATCTTTCTCTCTGCTATTATACTGCATTCTAACTTGTTTGTCCCTTCCACAGAATCAGGCTTATCCTTATAAACAGTTTCATGAACCTCATAGCGCTTATTTTTAAACCATGCTTTTATAAAAGTGTATATCTCAGACCAGTTCATTACTCCCTTAATCTTTATTATTCTTGAAAAGCTTGACGGATGTATAGCATCTCCCATATGTGTTAAAAATGCCTGAGAAGTTATATAAAGTTTTTGTTTTTATATCCCTTTTAATTTTTACAGATATATAAACTATTTTATCCTTACAGCCTCCAGATTCCTTGGAGCCTGGGTTTCTATATGAAACTTCTTATGTATAGAACTTGCTAAATCCAATGTTTTTGAGTTTTCACCATGGTTTATAATAACTTTCCTTGGCCTTGGGTTGCATCTTTTGATAAAATTTATCAGTTCCATCCTGTCTGAATGGCCTGAAACCTGTATTGTCTCAACATCCATTTTTAACTGCAGCATCTCCTGTCTCTGCCCTTCCCTGAATGCTATCTCTCTTTCACCTCTCTGGATTCTTCTTCCCATAGAACCTTTCCCCTGGTAACATGAAAAAATCAGTGTGTTTTTAGGATTATCTCCTAACTGCCTTATATATTCTACTGAAGGACCGCCAACTAACATACCGCTTGTTGCAAGGATTATGCATGGACCTTCATTTTCAATAAGGTCTTTTCTTTCTTTCTGGCTTCCTATCCTTTTTATATTGGGCATTAAAAAAGGGTTATTGTCTTTGTTGAATATCTGCTCCCTTATATTCTTGTTAAGAAATTTAGGATAAGCAGTATGTATTGCAGTTATATCCCAAACAAGACCATCTATATATACAGGAACCTCCTTTTTTATTTTATTGTTCCTTATCAATTCCTCGATTGTCACAATAATCTCCTGTGCTCTTCCTGAACCAAGTACAGGCAGTAATACCTTGCCTTTCCTTTCAATAGTGTTATTTATTAACTGGGCCAGAAATTCTTTCTCCTCTTCAGGAGAACTCATCTTATCATTTCTTCCCCCGTAGGTTGACTCAATCATAAGAGTTTCCAGCCTGGGGAACTTAGTAACTGCCGGGCTTAAAAG
>CAZQLC010000022.1:0-5138 GCA_964594025.1 uncultured Methanosarcinales archaeon | reverse complement strand
GATGTGTCTTTCCATATTTTAAATCACCTGTATAAAGTATATTATGAAGCCCGTTGCCTACATGCATATGAACCATGCTGCTTCCCAGTATATGGCCCGCATTATACAATGTAATCCTCACATCAGGGGTTATATCTGTCACCTGATCATAATCCAAAGTAATTGTATGCTTTACCATCTCTTTTACTTCTTTTGAAGTGTATATGGGGTCCTGTGCATTCCATTTCTGTATCTTTATGAAATCAAGCTGCAGCAAAGCCATAACATCCCTTGTAGGAGCAGTGCAGTAAACAGGCCCTTCATAGCCGAACTTGAACAAATAAGGAATTAAACCTGAATGATCCATATGGGCATGGGAAACAATAACTGCATCCAACTCATCTATTTTAAATTCAGGGGATTCCAAATAAGGGTACATCTCATCTCCTGAGGCTGCAACATCTATGCCGCAGTCCAATAATACCCTTGATTCAGGTGTCTGCAACAAAATTGCTGACCTTCCAACCTGCCTTGCTCCTCCAAGATATGTAACTCTTATCCACTCCTCTTTTTTCTTTCTCAGCCACCCGTTGTAAATTCTTTTTCCTGTGCTGTTGAGGAACTTCCTCCTGTAATCATTATTCTGGTAAAGGACATTCCTTATATTATCAATAATCTTGGATTTTATCGGAGGGGTTCTCTGGACTATGGGGACCCAAAAGGTCTCTTCTTTTATTTTCTGCAGGTTTTCCCCTTCTTTGCCTATTGCAATGCCTGGTTTTTCAACCTCGAGAATAACATTTGAACGCTGAGGGTCAAATATTATATTTGAGAGCTGTGCCTCATCAGAGATTATTTTTTTTATTATTTTTTCTGCCTTATCCGGATCCATTGTAACCTGGGGGTCAGGCTTTAATTCAACCCTTTTTTTTATCTTGTTGACTATCTCTTTTATTATCCCATTGTCATCTAAGAAAAAGTCCTTGTCTTTTGTATAAAGAACTATATTTGCACCTTCAAAGCCAGCAGAACTAATCTTGCCTGCCGGCAAATTATTCTTTATTTCATCTATAATATTAGATTCCATTTTTATCTTATGCACAAATTCAAAAAATATTATTATAATCTGAGATTTTTTGAGATTAAATTTTTTATAACTAAAGACTTAAAAAACTAGTTTATTTATTGTTTAATTATCTGGTTTTTTATTTTCAATTAATTTTTGTATCCCGTCCTTGTTTATCAATACAATATCAATACCATTGCCTGAAGCACTATCCCTCTTTAAAGCAGAATTAATAGCCTTTAATGCCATCTCTTTAGCCTCGATTTTTGACATATTTTCCTTATATTCAGATTCCAATAAGCCATAAACCATGGGGCTTCCTGAGCCTGAAGCAACAAAATCGCTTATTTCATTCATTGAGCCGTCAGGGTATATTTCATAAAGATGGTTCTCATATTTATCATTGCCTGCAAAAAGAAAATGGCTTATGCCCGGGATCATGGACATTTTTCTTATATTGTAATAAACCATGCCTGCCAGTAAATTAGCTGCTTCCTTTGTTGTGGGTACTCTGCCTGATTTCAGGCTCTTTAGTCTTAACTCGCCCCTTAATCCTTTTACCAGCATCTGAACATCAGAAACAGTCCCTGCAGTGGTTACTGCCATCCTGTCATTTATAGGAATAATCTTATTTACATCCTTGCCAGCTATAAAATTTCCAGCTGTTGCTCTCTTGTCTGCAGCAAGTATTATCCCTTCATTACATTTGATTCCTAATGTTGTAGTGCCTGTTTTAAGGCTGTTTTCGCTCATTATAACACCTTTTGTTTATTTTTAGTTATTTATTTTTATTTAAATATTATTTAACTCTAAAAGAATTGTCTTTTCAATCTGTGAAATCGCTCTTTATTTATAAATTTTATTGTTTTTGGGATTATTTTTTCTTCTTAGAAGATTTTTTTGTTTTGGTTTTCTTTGGCTTTTTCTCTTTTGTTTCTGTCTTCTCTTCTTTTTTATCTTTAATTTCTTTAGATTCTGGTTTGGTGGCTTTTTTCTTTGCCCCGCCTAATTTTTCCTTAAGCTCCTCAATCTTTCCTTCAGGAGCCTTTTTCTTTTCCTCTGTTTCAAGAGATTTACCTTCAAGATTTACATACACTATATTATCTTTTTTAAGGACATCAACCTTGACATGGTGTGGCGGATTCTTAATGCCATGCTTCCATAAATAATCATTTAATTCCCTCTTTATTTTTACATTATCAGTCTTCATGTGTTTTTTCATAAACTCCTTTAATGTTGAAACTGCCTTTTTTGTCCTTTTGTATTTGGGAGTGTTTATGAATCCCCTTCTCAAAGGAACATTATAGGTTCTTTTTATCTCTGTTTCATTTTTTTTAGAAGCCATTTTAATTAACCTAATCTATGTTTGTCCTTCTCCATGACCTTTTTACTCTTGTGTGTCTTGCAGGGTGAACCCTTCTTCCTGGGCCGTATTTTTTTGGTATTGTCCAGAAAGGGGCCCATTTGGTTCTATTATTTTCTTTTGCAAGCCGTTTCTTTTTCCCTAATTTCTTATATCTTGACATTTTATTGTTTTTCAGTTTTATCCTGTATTTTTTGTTCTTTTATTTCTTCTTTTGGTTGTTCTACAACTTCTTCAATTTTATTTGGAATAGGAGATTCCTGAATAGGCTCAGAAGCTTTTGTTTCTGACATTTCTGGTTCTTCTTTTATTTTAATTTCTTCTTTCTTTTCTTCAACAGTCTCTTTAGGCTGTTCTGTTTCTGGTTTGGATTGTTCTTTTGTTTCTTCTTTTGGTTGTTCTACAACTTCTTCTTTTTTAGGCTGTTCTGTTTCTGACATTTCAGCCTTTTCCTGTTCAGCTAACTTTTTTTCTTCTTTTTTTATTTCCTTAACAGGCTCTTCTTCTTTTGGTTTCTCTGTTTTGATTTCTTTCTTTTCTGTCTTTTGAGGTTTTGTAGTGATTTTCTTAGTAAATGAGCATTTATCAATCAATGATTGACCTTGCGGGGTTGTAATCCTCCCCTTATGTGAGCCTTTCTTGCCTTGTTTTACCAGCCCGGCTTTTTCCAGCTGCTGTAATATGTCCCTTATTATCTTCCCTGAGCCCTTGACAAATTTATCAGGCTTATGCCCCCTGTTTTTCCTTGCCCCATATTTAGTTCTTAGTTTGGAAACACCAATCGGGCCTAAAAAAGCCACATTTTTTAAAACAGATGCACTTCTCATATACCACCAGTTATTACCTAAAGGAGGCCTTTCTTTGCCGTGGCTTGTCTTGACAAATACAGTCCAGCCAGGCTGCTCTATCTTGCCTTTTAAAGCCTCAGCCAGATTTTTTACCAATTCCTCTGTTTTGATATCATACATAGCCATTTTATGTTCTCTGGAATTTTAAGGGGTTTAAAAAGGTTACGGAATTTTTTTAAAAAAATTCCGAACTTAGAAAACACACTTAATGGGTTTTCGTAAGTTACGAAAAAACGGAGTTTTTTCTAACTTAGGAAAACAAATTGTTTTTCGTAAATTATGGTAATAAGCAAGAGAAAATAAAAAATAATTTATATATATTTACTTAAAGATTTTCTTAGTTAACCAATTATCAATCAATTGTTCTTTAGCATAACTTCTTTCAAGAGGACCAAATTGTGTTCCCAATTCATAAGCCTGTTTACAAATTTCTTTCTGATCTATTGATAGTGATGAAAGATACTTTTTATATTTTTCATCATCACTCTTTAACCCAATATACAAACAATACCTGCAAGTTATCATGAGCGAGGTTATATCAGCTTTCTTAGTCTCTTTTTTGATTAATCTCCATAAGTCTTTCTTTTTTTGTTTTACAGTGTGTTTTAGGGTCATTTTATTTCATCCATTATTTCTATTTTTTCGGAATCAAGGCTGTTCCTATCAAAAATAAAGAACTACTTGTATAATATGCATAGTGTGATGGTCTCACATCAACAATCTTTTCTGCTCCAAGTTCTAACCCCTGTTCAACAATCTGCACTAATGCACTTTTATAAATCTCATCTCCTTCACTCACTTCACAATATCCTGATTTAGCATAAACAGACTTAAAATTATAATCTAATAACTCAGTACCACTCCTATTTACATAATCAGATGCAGAAATAGTTAGAACATAATCACTAGCTTTCTCTTCTAACTCTTTTAAACTTTGTTCATATTTCTCTTTTTCAAGTCTTTCCTGCTCTTCCAGTCTTTGTTTTTCTTCTCTTGCTTTTCTTCTTTCTTCTCTTGTACTGAACATTTTCTTCCCTCCTTAAAACAGAAATTCTATCAACCCCTTATACAGAGTATCTTCTGAGGGTTGAATATTAAAATCTTCTCTCAATTGTTTCAATTTATAGAATTGTCCTTTTCTCAAGAGATTTTTACATGCTTCTTGGATGATTTCATCTGAAGGTTCAATCTCCGTACTTTCTTTTAATGATTTAAAATAACTAAAGTCTCCTTTAGTTAGATATGTTCTATAATCTTTTTGAACCTTCTGCTCAGGAAGTCTAAATTTTACTCCCGTAACTTCCTTCACTTGTTCCATACGATATGCACTTCCTTCTCTTTTCCTTAAGAAATGTTTATAATTTTTATACTTTTTTTGGACTAAATCATCTGGTAACTGAGGTTTTATGCCTGTAATCTCTTCTACTTGCTTTATGTTATATAAGTAGTCTTCTTGCAGATAGAACTTATAAGCTTCCTGAATTATATCCTCAGGAAGATTAACTCCTGTAGATGTTTTCAATTCATTTAATAAATGCTTAAGAATATCACCTGATTCTATTTTAAGATAATAAAGATATACCTCCCGAACAATGTCTTCTGATGGTCCTATTCCTGTAGTCTCTTTTACTTTTTCTACTAAACGACTAAAATGTAATCGACTAAAAGGAAAGCGTGTTTCTCCTTCTAAACAAGATTTGTATGCTTCCTGAACAATGTCTTCTGATAATTTGGGTTCGATTCCTGTGATATTTCTTAAGTTTTTCAAATTAAAAAATCTGCCTTTTTTTATATAATCCCCATATTTCTCCTGGACTATTTGTTCTGAAAACTGTGGTTTGATTCCTGTAAAATTATTCAGTTCATAAATAGAATCTACTTT
>CAZQLC010000021.1:0-12769 GCA_964594025.1 uncultured Methanosarcinales archaeon | reverse complement strand
GCATTTTTAAATTATATTTAATTATCTTTTTATAAACTCATATTCCCTGACCAGCAGCATCATAAATATTATTAAGATTATTGCTCCTGAAAGTAAAATAAGCATTCCCATCCATAACTCTGTTTGTGTATATTCTATCATTTTCCAGAAGCCATAGCCCATTATGAAAACTCCCAATAATAAAAACTTGTCCAGGACAAGCTTCATAATGTCAAATTCCTCTTTTTTAGTTAACCTTCTTTTCATTATTATCACCTTTTAAAAGATTATGTTATTTTTACCGTAAAGTCTGCTCTTTTTGGATTTTCTTGTAAACCACCAGCATCATATTGGAATTTAGCACTACATAAATAAGTTTTTCCTGAAGTTCCTGAGAAAGTAATTAACGTAGTTATTTGTTCTGATCTTCCATGTTCAATATTCAAGGGGTTTTGGTCAATAAAAAAAATGTCTTTCCCCCCCTCTTCACACTTTATTATTTTTATTATAGTATTCTTACAATCATTTGTGTCTTCAGGGCAGTAAACACTAAATTTTACAGTGGCTATTTTGCCTTTTCCGACTATTAAATTTTCAGAATGTATTGTGATTGGCTCAGAAGCACTAGCCATGGGAGCATCAGGGATTTCTGATGCTAATTCTTCTATTTTTGGGGTTAGTTTCCCGAAATTAGCTTTTATAAAACCCAGAGCCAAACCCAATATAGCTATAGCAATTATCAGGATAACAATAGAATTCACACTTAATTCCAGAGAACCTTTTTTATTATTTAATTTCATATGAAACACCTCTTTTTTTAATAATGGATTATATATCTGCTCCTGTATAATTCTTATTATCTTTCATTTAAATAATTTTCGTATTTTTATCAGAAGATTTCTTCTAAATTATATTTAGTCCTTGCAAGAATTTCCCTTGGAATCCATACTTTTGGGGAAGTACTCCATTTTTGGATATCTTCTTTATCACTCCAGATAATTTTATTTTCAATAAAAGGTTTTCCTTCAAGATCTAATTTTTTCCCGTCATGTAAAACCCTGTAAATATGGGCTGGATGGGCTACATAAAGAATGTTATTGTATTCAGGAGCATATTTATTAAGCAAATCTTTTGTTTTAAACAGCACATCCCTTGTTGTTAAATTTGATTTCCATAATGATTCTTTGTTGTTATTGTTTCCTATTTTTATTGGTTTTCTACTAAACTTTTTTGTATAGCTCTGATATATCTCACTTTGTGCTATAATACAGCTAAAACCAAAATAATCCTCAGCATCTTTTATAGCCTGGGCTAATCTGTTATTACATGAAGTAGTTCCAAAAGACAGGCCGATAATTATGTCTGGATTATAATCTTTTATTGTCCTGTATTTTCTTGAGTTTATTTCAACCAAATTCAGCTTATCTTTAAAATCTTTAATCTGTTTTTCAGTGATATTTTCTAAGGGATTCATCATTTTAGATAAAATAAATGTTTATTATATTTAAATATATCTATTTAATCACTACTTTATAATAATTAAATTAAATTTTAAAAATATTTATAAACTTTCCTTTTATATAGATAAAACATGCCTGAAAATATTACACAGGAAGACCTTGAAAACATGTCTCCTGAGGAAATAATTGAACTGCAGAAGAAAAACTGCATATTCTGTAAGATTATAAAAAATGAGATTCCTTCAAAGAAAATATATGAAGATGATTATGTTTCTGTAATTATGGATATAAATCCTGCTTCTGAAGGCCATCTATTAATCCTGCCTAAAGAGCACTTTATGATAATGCCTAATATGCCTGAAGAATTAATAGGACATATGTTCATAGTTGCAAGAGAGCTTTCACAGGCAATACTGAAAACACTGGATGCTGAGGGCACAACTATTTTTGCTGCCAACGGCCAGATAGCAGGGCAGAAGGCACCGCATTTCATGATACACATAATCCCAAGAAATGAAGATGACGGCCTTTTTGAATATAATGAGATAAAACTGCCTGAGGAAAAATATGAAAAATTACAGGCTCTGATGAAACAAATAATGCCCAGGTTAATTACTGGAAAAAATATTACGGTCAAAGAAGAGGCCAAAAATATAATTCCTGAGAATAAAGAAGAACCAAAAACTGAAAAAGAAGAGGATAATGAACCTGAAAAAGAAACAAACAAACCAGACAGTGAACAGACACCAAAAGAAAAAATCAGGCACACACCAAAAGAAACCCCGGACCTGGAAAAGATATCAGAATTATTTTTGGACAAAAAATGACATGCAGAATATGTGAAAGAAACTATCCCGGAATAATATATGAGGATAATGAAATAATTGTTTCATTAGCTGAAAAGCCCATAACATTTGGACATTTAAAAGTATTCCCTAAAAAACATTATACTATAATGGAGCAGGTTCCTGATGATGAGATAAAAAAACTTTTTAATACAGTCAATAAGATTTCCACTGCATTATTTGAGACCCTGCAGGCGCATGGGACAAATATAATTGTCAAAAACGGGATTCCGGCAGGCCAGGAATTAAATCATTTTTCCATAGATATTATACCAAGGAAGCAGAGCGACAACATTAATTTCGAATGGCCTACAAAAAGAGCAATCCCTGAGCAGCTGGAAATTATAAAAAACAGGCTTCTTGATGCAGTGAAAGATATAGTCATTGGAGAACGCAGTGAGTATAAAGAAATCGTATCAGAAAAAAGAGATGATAAAATGGAGACAATAAAAGAAGAAAAAAATGAGAAAAATTACCTTATTGAAGCCCTTAAGAGAACACCTTAAAGCACAAATAATATCCAGTTTCCATATACAATAAAAATCAAATATCCTATAAAAAAACTGGGAATAAATGGGATTCCTTCTTTTATAATGACTTTTTTGATTTTGCCCTTCTTTTTTAATTCTTTTAATTTATTTATATCTTCTTTTGTCAGTCCTGTTTTTGATTTTTCAATTATTGTCTTGTTTCCGAATTTCACAGGCTCAACAAGCCAGTCTCCCACAGTCAATTTGTTTATATCTGTTTTTTTTATCATGCATGTCTCTTCAATAACCTGCGTGAATATCCATAGGTAAAATATGAAGAAAAAGATGCCTGTAAAGCCCATTATGAAAACTTTTAAATACAATGGCAGGAAAAAAGAAATTATAATTCCCAGGGAAACAGTGATTATTACTATCCTTCTCAAAAAAAGTATTGGTCTTGTCCTTATTCTTTTTTTAAATCCTTCTGCAAACCTTTTCCTGTTCTTTAATGCCAGCATTATGGAATAAATAAATCCATACAGGAAACCAACCATGAATATATTAATCAAAACAATAAAAAAATCAATATTCACCAAAGAAAAACCAATGCCTATAGATGAGCCAAGGCCCATGAGCAGTTTTGAATCTCCTCCCCCCCACTGCCCAAGGTAAAAAAGGAGAACAGCAAGGATAAATCCTGCAGCAAGGCCTAAAACTGAGTTCATTATATAAATATAATTCATTTTGATTATCGAGAATATCAATGATGCTGTTATTGAAAAATATATCAGCGAATAAGAAAGCCAGTCAGGAACCTCTCTTGTTTTTATATCAAATACAGAAGCAAAAAATAATATAACACCTAAAAATATCCCGTTTATAAATATCATGTTTTTATTTGTATTGATTTATTTATAAATATTTTTATTAACAGAATTTTAAATCTCAAGGCTTGTGACTTTGCTTACATTGTCTTTGCCCATTGAAACACCATATATTGTGCTGCATTCACTTATTATTGAGTCATTGTGTGTTACGATTATATACTGGGCTTTGTTGGAGTAGGCTTTTATCAGCTTAGCAAGCCTTTCGGAATTTCTTTTGTCAAGGGCAGCATCAACCTCATCCAGCACATAAAATGGGGCAGGGTCGTATTCCTGGACAGCGAACAGGAAAGCCAGGGCAGTAAGTGTTTTCTCTCCGCCTGATAATGAAAATATGTCAAGGAACTTTTTGCCTTTTATCCTTACTTTTATATTGATTCCCGCATTGAAAGGATAATTCTTGTCTTCCAGTTCCAGAAAGGCATCCCCTTTTGATGATAATCTGGAGAATATTATCTTGAAGTTTTTATTTAGTACATCAAAGGTTTCCATAAACAGCTCTTTTTTCTTTGTATCTATCTTGTTTATCATAACAAATATTGTGTCTTTCTCGCTTGTCAGGGAATTTTTCTTTTCTTTCAGGACCTCAAATTCAACCTCGACCTTTTCATATATCTCAAGGGCCTTCATATTGACGGTACCTATATTTTCAACCATGTCCTCGAATTTGTTTATCTCGCCGGTAATCTTGTTTTCAGCTTTGTCCTCAAAGATTTTTATTCCTTTGTACTGTGAAAATTCTTCTTCTAATCCTGATATTTTTGCCTTTATCTGGGCATCCTCTATAGTTGTTTTATTCAGATCAATCTCTGTATTCCTTATGTTGTCCTGTTTATTGCTTATTGAGTTCTCTGTCTTGGATATTTCTTTTTCAAATTCAGACCTTTTTTCAAACAAATCCTTGAATTTTTTATGGAATTCTTCCTGAAGCTTCTCTTTTTCTTTTATTGTTTTTTCCTTTTTCCCCATTTCCTTATCAAGAACTTCTTTTTCCCTGCTGAACTCTTTCATCTCTTTCTCCTGCTGCTTTAGTATCTTTTCTATATTCTCTTCTTCAGGCTTAAGTACATTCTCTATCTGCGAGATGTTATTTTTCAGATTGCCGTTCAGTTCAATGAATTCTTCTTTCAGCTGTTTTCTTTTGTCTTCAAAAGCCCTCATTTCTGCAAGGACCTCAGGGCTCCTTAGTTTGTTTACTTTATCCCTTAAATTTTGTTTCCCTGTTTTCAGCTCTGTAATCTCTTTGTTCTTTTCCTGAATATCTTTCATTAATTTCTCAAGGTTATTTTCAGTTTCTTTCTGCTCTTTTTCCTTGGCATCTTTTTCGTCTTTTGTTGCAGATAAGTCCTCGGAATCTATATGGAGTGATTTTTCAAGCTTTATTACTTCACCTTCAAGCTCGGCTTTTTTCTCCCTTAATTCCTGTATCCTGTTTTCAGTTTCCTCTTTTTTGTTTTTAAGTGTGGAGATTATCTTGTTCAGCTCATCAATTTCCTTGTTCAGAGATTCAATATTCTCGCTGACCTCTTTTTTCCTGAACCCCATGCCATGTGATGTTTTTGTTCTGTAACCTCCAATCATTGCACCGCTTTTTTCTATCAGGTCCCCTTCTATAGTCACCATTCTTATTGTTCCTATACCTATTCTTCTTGCTGTTTCAACATCTCTTACAACAACTGTATCCCCGAAAACATAGCTGAAGGCCTTTTTCAGTTTTGAATCAAAATCAATTAAATCAATAGCTAATCCCATAACCCCTTCTTTTTTCATTATTTCTTTTGTTAAAGGATTAGGATTTATTTCCCTTAATTTATTTAATGGTAGAAAATTAGCCACACCTATTTTTCTTTTTTTAAGTAAATCTATGCATTCTGCTGCAACATTGTCATTTTCCACAACAATGCTTTTTATCCTTGAGCCTGCAGCAACTTCTAAAGCAAGAGAGTATTCTTCATTTACCTTTCCAAGGTCACCTATGGTTCCTTTTATTCCTTTTATACTGTTGTTTTCTTTCTGCTCTATTATCCTGGTTACTGCAATGCTGCCCGCAATGCCTTTTGAAATAGAAGCATGCTTTGATTGTTCATTCATAAGCTCTTCTTTTTTGCTTTCTGATTTCCCTTTTGCTGTTTTTAATTGTGAATCCAGTGAACTGTCTTCTGTAAGCAGGGTGTTTAATTCCACAGATATTTCTTTGAAGTTTTTCTTTTTCTTTTCAAGGTCATTCAGCTGCTCTTTGTTTTTTTCTTTTATGCCTGAGATTTTTATTATCTTGCTGTCTATGTTTTCAATATAAATCTCAAGCCTGTCTTTTTTCCTCAGCAATTCCTGCTGTTCTGACCTTAATAATTCTATTTCCTCCTGAAGCTTATCGGTTTTCCCGTCGTTCTCTTCAATTTCGATGTTAAGCTCATCAAGGCTCTCAAGATTTTTATCTTTCTGGAAATCCTCAATATTCTTTTCGATTTCTTTGAGTGATGTGTTCTTTTTTCCTATGATTTCATCTATTCTCTTGTTGTCTTTTTCTATGAATTCAACCTTGGATTTCAGTTCATCAAGGCTGTTTTTAAGCTCAGCTTTTCTTTCCTTTATTTTTACAATCTGGTCTTTGAGGTTGTGTATCCTTTCTTTTGATGAAGCCATATCAACCTTCATATTTTCAATTTCTTTATGTATCTCAACCTGCTCTTTCTCTCCTTTTTCCTCTATTTTCTTGTTTATTTTGGTTATTTCTTCCTTTTTCTTCTCAAGCTTTTCCCTTAAACTGGTTATTTCTTCATTTATTTTATCAATAGAGCTTTGTTTCTTCTGGATTTCACTATCCTGCCTGGTTGATTTTTTCTTATTGTTCTCAAGTCTTCTGAAAACAAGGGTTGCCTTATTTCTTTTTATCTTATCCTTTAATTCCTTGAACTTTAATGCCTGATCCCTTTCTTTTTTCAGCTTATCCAGATATGTTCCTCTTTCCTCAAGTATTATATTAGCCTCGTTTATTTTCTTCTCGACCTTTTCCATTTCCCTTAAAGCTTTTACCTTTCTTTCCTCATAAACACCTATGCCTGCTATCTGTTCGATTATTCCCCTTCTTTCAACAGAAGACATTTCTATCAGTGTGTTTATGTTTCCCTGCAGAATTATATTATACCCATCAGGGTTTATTTTAGCTGCAGACAGCAAATCAAGAATTTCCTGTCTTGTTGATGTTTTCTCATTGATTTTATAGACTCCCTGAGCAGAGTCTTCTTCGTTTTCTTTTTCCTTTCTTTTAAGAATCCTTGTAATCTTGACTTCTTTTGTATCAAAAGGGAAAACCCTGTTCTTATTATCAATATATAATGAGACTTTAGCCCAGTCAGCAGGTTTTTTGTTTTTCCCTCCGTTATATATAAGGTGAGTCGTTCTTTCGGCCCTCATTCCTTTTGTGGATAACTTTCCCAGAACAAAACACAGGGCATCTGTAACATTGCTTTTTCCAGAGCCGTTTGGGCCGATAATACTGTTAAAATCTTTATTAAATACAAGTTCTATCCTTTTTGCAAAAGACTTGAAATTCTGCATCACCATTCGGTTTATCTTGACCATTTTCCCTGTGCGTATTTATATTATCAGATATTATCTAAACAAAAATTAATAATATATAAACCTTATGAATTTTAAGAGCTATAATATTTAAATTATATATAATTTATTATTTATTATGCCTGCTGTATTACTGTACCATGCTGGCTAACAGCCTTTCTATTTCTGAAGAAGTATTGTCCCAGTTGAATTTTTCCTTTACTGTTTCCCTTGCTTTTTTGCCCAGCTCTTTTCTAAGTGAAAGATTGTTTATCAGTAATTCTATTTGTTTTGCCAGATGAAACGGGTTTTGTTTTTCAAAGAATAGTCCGTTTTTACCCTGTTTTATATAGTCTTTGATAAAACCCACTTCAGTGACTATTACAGGCAGTTCACAGGACATTGCCTCCAAGGTTGAAAGTGATGTTGTTTCAGTCAGACTGGGCAATACATAAATATCCATAGCCTGCAGATAAGGCAGGACAAAATCCTGTTTTCCTGCTAAGAAAACACCTTGCTTTGATTTTAATTTGTTTTTCAGTTTTTCCAGGCCGTCTCCCACTATTAAAAGATTTATTTCCTTGTCCTTATATTTAGATCTTAATCTCATATATGCCCTTAATAATGTAACCAGGTCTTTTTCCTCGCTTATCCTTCCATGATAGCCTATGATTACAGAATCAGGATTAAGGTTTAGTTCTTTCTTTATCTTTTTCCTGTTATTTGCAGGAAAGAATTTTTTTATATCAGTTCCCAGATGGACTATTTCCATCCTTGAATAGATTCCCTGCCACATCAGACTCTCTGCTATATGGTATGAAGGGACAAATAAACAGCTTACTCCGTTGTAAAGCTTTCTTATCATTCTTTTGACAATAGGATAAGCAATCTTTTTCAGTAGATTATTTGATAATGCTTTTGGGAATAATTCCCATTCCAGGGAATGTATAAAAGAAACTATCGGCTTTTTTGTTCTCTTGCATCTTTTTATAGTATAATAGCCTATAGGCCCTATTGTCTGGTTGAATACAATATCTGCTTTTTTTATCTCTTTTGCGATTATTTTTTTCTTTATTCTTGGTATTGGATAATTAACAAATTTCAATCTTTTTATAACAGGCATTCTTATTAATCTTGCATTTTTTTCTTTATAATCCCCGAAATCAGGGGCTATGATTGTAATGTCAAAGTTTTTTTTCAGCCTCGGGACTATTTCATTAAGGAATCTTGAAACTCCGTCCCATTTTGGCAGATAAAGGTCTGTTGTTATTAATAGTTTTTTCATTTTATTTCAGCTTGAAAAAAACCTCGCTGTGCTTGCAGCCGTATTTCATCCCATTGATTACTGATTTTATATATGTGACAATAAATAATATATTGTTTGTAAATATATATGTCAAGGGATTAATCTGGCTGCGGAAGCATTTCAGGGCATTGATTTTTTTGTGAAAAGTCCTTGAAGTGTTTATAACCAGTCTCGGGCGGTTCCTTTTTTTTATGTCAAGGATATTTGAAACATTGAATGTATAAACCTGTGCATTTAAATTGAGCCTTTCATAATTTTCCATAAAAATTTTATTTACAGCCCTGTGGTCATGATGCAGGTCATCCCCGGAATGCAGGAATATCTTCTCAGGGTTATGCCTTTTTATTATATCCTCAAATTTCTTATATACCTCTTTTTCATAAAATTCTTTTTCAAACTTTGTTTCTTTCAAACCTAAAAAATAAACCTTTTTGCCTCCTATTATAGAGTTTGCTCTTTCAGATTCCCTCTTTCTTATTTTTATGATTTCCTCTGCCTTGAAATGAGGATGGCTCATCTCGCCGTATGAGAAAACAACAGTATATACATTAATGCCTTCTTCAGCATATCTTGCTATAGTTGCTCCCGGTCCGAAAATCTCATCATCAGGATGTGCAGCAATTACCAGAACAGATTTTTTATTTTTCATTTAGCCTTTAATCTCCAAATTCTCTCCGGATTTTAAACAATTTATTATTATACTTGCAGGTTTTGAGCCTTTGTTTATCCTTATAAGTGATTTTTTTGTAGTCTTTACACTTATCAGATACTGGTTATTGACATAGATATCAACTTCCCTGTTTTTTTGTTCTTTGTCTAATGTAAAGGTTATGTTCCTTTTGTGTATTTTTACAGAATAGGGGATGTTTTCTGATGTTTTGTTGCTTTCAGCAGCTAAATTCTTATCAGTGTAATTGTTATCTGAATCATTTTCATCAAGAGCCCTTACATCAATACTCAAGCCAAGTTCAGATTCAATCCTTTCAATGTTACTCCCGCTTTTGCCTATTATTGCGGCTTTCTTTTTCTTCGGAACATATATTATTGTTTTATTATTTGACACCATATCTACATTTATATCTTTTGAATATCTACTGAAGTATTCTTTTATTTTTTCAGAGGCAAGTTTCTGTAAGGGTGATGTTGTTTCTTTCTGTACAGGCACAACCACAGTTTCCTCGCCGTAAGAATAAATCTCAAATTCCAGCCTTGAGTTTTTAAAGTTGTAGACACACACAATAGGCCTTGCCAGGTCAGCTTCGAACATTCCTGAAGGGACCTTCACTTCCATTTTAATATTAAATACCTTATCTATCTTCCCGTTTTTTATGAAAATCACAGTATCAATAATATGAGGTATAACCCCCAACTCTA
Organism: uncultured Methanosarcinales archaeon; assembly: GCA_964594025.1. Classification (GTDB taxonomy): domain Archaea; phylum Nanobdellota; class Nanobdellia; order Woesearchaeales; family UBA9642; genus JAFGLI01. Next base: position 2,893 of record CAZQLC010000021.1, on the reverse strand, counting down.
TCCTTCCTATAAACCTCTGGATTGCATCAATTGACTCAGTTGCATGCACTACACCAATCATTCCCACACCTGAAAGCCTTAAATCAGAAAATAACCTGAAATCATCTGTGTTCCTTATTTCATCAAAGATAGTGTAATCAGGCCTTGATAAAAGCAGTATGTCATGTATCTCCTGCTTGGTTCCATGGGAAAGGGCATATTGGGTTATTTCATCATTTAACACCAAGTCCCTCGGGACTTCTATTGTTTTTATTATCTTGTCTTCTTTTGAATAAAATTCAGCCAGAGCCTGGGCAAATGTGGATTTTCCATGCCCTGGTGCGCCTGAGATTAAAATTCCTTCTGCCTGTTTTTTTATCCTTTCCATCAGTTTTTCATCTATTTTGTATTCATTTAAATCCAGTTTTTTTACAGGCCTTGTTGCAGTTATCTCATAATTGTCTGAAAAAGGGGGCCTTGTAATGACTATCCTGTAATTTGACAGCTGTACTATGGTTGAGCCTTTTCTTTCAATCTCAATAAAGCCGTCATCCCTGATGTTTGCCTCTTCTATAATCTCTTTTATCATACCCAAAATATAATCCTTCTTCAGCTTTTTTTTATTTATAATTACAAATTCCCATTTTCCAGGGAGCCCTTTCTTTGCCTTCGGGAAACAATTCTCTTTAAGATGCACACTCATGGTGTTTTTATCAAAAAAGCCTTCAAGCTTTATCTTTCTCTTTTTTCCTTTTTCGAATTCAATAAATAATACATTTATGCCTTTTGCTTTTCCGACTTCTGCCTGAACCCTGTCTGCGGTTATTAATGCAGCGTTTTCATTATAAGCCAGCTCCCTTATCAGGCCGTCTATTTCACCTAAATATGCTTTTTTTATCTGCCATTCCTTTAAGCGTGAGCCTGAAAAATTGAGTTTTATATTATATTCTTCAGCCAGTTCCCTTAATTTATTTATTTCATCAAGCCCCATAAAGCCTGTCTCATTGTTTTTATTTGCCTGATGCTCAAGTTCCTGAAGTATAGCCTCATGGATCAATATTTCATTCACAGATAATTCTTTTTTCTTTATCTTTTCAGAAATAATGCCTTCTATTATTACACTTGTATCAGGGACTATTTTTTCAATAGTTTTGGATTTATTTTGTTTTTTTCCCATAACTTAAAGTTATTTAAAAGAAGTTTATAGATTTTATCTGTTTAAGATGGAAAAATAACAAAATTTAAAAACAATCATTATTATTTAGATTTTAATAGTTATTTTTTAAAAAATGTTGGGGTGATAATTTTGGCAAAAAAAGATGAAGACAAGATTTTTGCATTGCTTTGTTATTTGATATCTATAATAGGAGTAGTTATAGTCTTACTGACAAAAAAAGAAAGAGGCAAATTCAGCCTTTACCATGCTAAGCAGGGATTGGTTCTGTTTATAGCATGGATAGCTATTGGAGTTATAGCTTCAATTCTGGCTTTTATTCCTTTTATTGGGTGGTTAATCAGTACTGTTTTATGGATATTGATGCTTGTATTATGGGTCATAGGAATAATTAATTCTTTGACCGATAAGAAAGAGCCTTTACCAATAATAGGAAAATATGCAGAGAAATGGGATTTATAATCCCATTATTTTTTATTTTTTTAATTTAATTTTTATGAAAAAATTTATAAATTATTTTATTTTTCTAAATAAAAAAGGGTGAGTTAATAGAGTTTATTCACCCTAAGATTTTTCTTAGGTATTATGGGGGTAAAAAATGGAAGAAGATGATATAGAAAAGCCAACAATATATTTAGTAGGTTCTTTTCATGGTTTCAGGGATAAATTAATTGAAGCATTGCCTGAATATCCATTACGTGACCCCAGAAACCACAGGCAGTCATCTATTGCAAAATTAGTCACTGATGATATGGATGCAGCAGAAAATTGTCCTGTTTTGTTAGCGGTTTTTCCTAAAAACAAAGACAGAGGAACAGCCACTTATGCTGAAATAGGAGCTTCTTATGCACATGGAAATTATATTGTTATTGTGGATGAAGAAGACAGACATAAAAAAGAAGATGTTTTATTGAGAAAAGTGGCTGACAAATATTTTACAGATTCTGAAAAAGCTATTAATTTTTTAAACAATGGTTTTGAATTAACAAACAAACCAAAAAAGAAGATTAAGAGCAAATATCCTGCAAATAGTCAGGGAATTATCCCTATGAAAAAAGTATATTTTTGTGGAGAAATTAACAGGGAGTTATCAGACATTATAGATGAACTTAGTGAAAAACAACCCCAGAAAGAATTTATCAAAAAATCTGAAGATACATATGAGGATTTTAAAAAAATAGCAACTTATGATTTGATTGTGGCTAATTTTCCAAAAAATAAATGGTGGGACAGACATGCTTTCTTCATGATTGGCGGTGCTTACGCTCATGATATATCCGTGCTTTCTGTTGAAAATAAAGACTGTGGATATCCTCCATTACAGGGTTTGGTAAGAAGACAAATTAATTCAATGCAAATTATGAAAAAATATTTAGAAGAAGTAAATAATTTGAATGTAAATAAAGAAGCTTATTTTATGTATGATGCATTTAAAAGAGATATTTCAAATAGTAAAATAAGTACATATGATATAAGACCTAAAGTTGTATCTAATTATGCTTATAGTGAAAAAGGAGAGAGACCTACTAAAGAAAAGATTATTGACCGAATGCATAAAGATTTTAATGAGAGTCGGAAGGTATTGGATATTGCCGTAGATATGGCTTTAGAACTTAATGTATTAAAATACAATAAAGATGGTAGAATTGAGAAGGTATGTAAAAAACTAATATGAATATCTACAAAAATCAAACCCCCCAGACAGGATTATCTTTTCTCATTATTTCTGCTATTTCTTTT
>CAZQLC010000020.1:0-13167 GCA_964594025.1 uncultured Methanosarcinales archaeon | reverse complement strand
CTAAACTGCATATTGAATATAATTTCAAAAAGGTTAATGTTAATTCTATTGATGAAGCATTAGCTCTTTATGCAAGCAAAGAAGTAGAGCAAAAGAAATTGCTTAAACCAAAAAAAACATAATCATTTTGTTCAAAACAGAAAGAAATAAAAACCCCTTTGATTTTCTTAAATAAAATGTTCCAATTATTTACATTATCTTTAATAAAAACAATAATTGTATTCATCATAGCTTTTATCATAGCTTCTTTACCTTTATATTTTGCTGTAAAGTTTTTGGGTGGAAAAACCACAATATTGAAAGTTATCGGGGTTCATTTTATAGTCGCTGTTGTTATATCGTTTATACAGTTTTTTATAAATATTTTTGCAGGAATAATAACTTTTATTGCAATGTTATGGATATATAAAGAAATGTTTCAGTTAGGGTGGATAAGATCATTGCTGGCATGGCTTTTAAGCATAATAATTGCAGTAATTCTTGTGATTATAATGATTTCTTTCTTTTTTGTGATTTAAAACCAAAAAATATAGTCTCGTTCGTAGGTTTTTGTTTTTACAAAACAAAAACTATATAAAACAAAACGATATTTGAGAAATATGCAGACTAAAAAAGAATATAAATGCGATTTATGCAATCAGAAGAAGGAATGCTATGTATTTGAGGAATTTAATATTCCTTTCTCCCTGTGCAAAGACTGCTATGTCAAACTGGAACTGGAAAAAGACAATGATATACTTGCAGAAGACAAAACATGCCAGTTATGTGATAATACAAGAGCATGCTATAAATTTTACCATCTACACACAAGTTTTCTAAGAAGCAGCATACTTATATGCGAGGAATGCTTTGAGAAACTGGAAAAACTGATTGAAAAAGAGGAAAAGAAAAAATATAATAAAGAAAAAGAATTTGTAGAGAAAATAGAAGAAGATGCTGAAAAAAGAAGAGAAGAAGAATAAATCTATTTGTCCTGTTCTATAATGCCGTAGCCTATAAGCCTGAATCTTGTCCCTATCCTTCTGGATATTATGACTTTTGAATCTATATCAGCACATATTGGCTTTTTAAGTACACATTCAATTTCATTTTTTCCCAACCTTGTTATATATGCTATTGTTGTTGTGGTATTTATATTCAGCATTAATATCTCATTCATTTTAAGAGGCTCAACATTTATATCCTCTTTGGCACCTATAACCTTCTCAAGCAGATTTGTTTTTAATTTAAGTTTATAATGTATTGGAGGCAGTTTGTCAGGAAGGCCCATAATATTCCCTGTCAGCCTGTCATTACCCACTATAAAAGGGTCAAGTTTAGTCAATATTCCCAGAGAGCCACCTGGTTTTACAGTATTTAAGGAATTACCTCCTGAGATTATTGAGACTATCTCAGTTTTCAAAGGCTTGGCAACAATCTTATTTTTTTCCTCAGTTATTATACCCGGCCTTATTTCTATCTCATCCCCTGCTTTTAACTGCCCCTGAACCAGAACACCACCCAAAACACCGCCTTTTAAATCCTTGATTCCTGAACCCGGCTTGTTGATATCAAAGCTTCTTGCAATAAACATCTGTGGGTCTTTATCTGTATTTTTATCCACAACATCTATTTTTTCAACAAGATATTTTATGACTAAATTGACATTGACATTATGCTGTGCGCTTATAGGTATTATTGGAACATCCTTATAATCAGTACCTTTTAAAAAATCCTTTATCTGCTTATAATTATTCAAAGCCTCTTTTTTGGTTACAAGGTCAATCTTATTCTGGATAATGATCACATTTTTTATTCCTGCAATCTGCAGAGCCATCAGATGCTCCTTGGTTTGGGGCTGGGGGCAGTGCTCGTTTGCAGCAATTATTACCAATGCACCATCAAGCAGCTGGGCTGCTGAAAGCATTATAGCCATTAAGCTCTCGTGTCCCGGTGCATCAATAAAAGAAACCTTCCTTGCAACATCAGTCTTGCCCTTGCATTTGGGGCATTTTTCTTTTGTAGTATAATAATCACATTTTTTGCATTTCCTTAAAACAGAATCAGCATACCCCAGTTTAATGGTAATCCCTCTTTTTAATTCCTCGCTGTGGGTGTCTGTCCATTTGCCTGTAAGTTTTTCCGTCAGGGTTGTTTTACCGTGGTCAACATGGCCCACAAGGCCTATATTTATCTCAGGCTGTAATGATTCTTTATGAGTTGCCTTATTTTTTTGTTTGGGATCAGATTTAGGCTTGGTTTTTTTCTTTTCAGTTTTGGTTATTATCTTCTTTTTAGTCATATTAAAGAGAGAAAAGAGGTTTATTTAAAAATATTATGATTAAAAAAGCATATTACCTCAGGCTGTAATAATCCTCAAGAATTAATTTGTCAATCTCCTCCAGATTCTTTACAATATATAAATTGCCATTGCCGATTTCAACTATCTTTTTACTTAGCTCTAAACCTTCCTCTTCAAGGTTTATGCCTATTAAAGAGATAGTAATGTTATTCTCTTTTGCAAGGGCAGCAGACTCAATTGTATCCTCTTTTGGATTACTGCCTTTTGTAGGCAAAGCATCTGTTATCAGGATTAGATGGTTTGTCCCGTATTTAGGGAATAAGTCTATGCTTTTTCTTATTGTCTTCCCAATGTCTGTCTGCATTCCCGCCCTGACTTCAGTTAAAGCCTTTAAAATCTGCTTAAAATCCTGTGTGGGGTTTATTATCTTTTTAACCTCAGAGCCGAAAACCATCAACCCCACGTTGTTTCTTTCCTCAATTGCCTTGTAAGCAAGGGCTATTCCGGCTTTCTTTGCTTTTCTTAACTTTAAGCCTTTCATGCTTCCTGAAGCATCAAGCCCGTAAATAACTGATATTTTTGTTTTAGCGTCCCTTTTAAATACCCTGAGGTCTTTTTTGTTTAGCTTATCATGGCCACGGTGGAGAGCAAGCCTTACAGACCTCTTTATTGCTATATCCTTATATCGGGAGTTTATTTTGAAATTATCATAATCCTTTTTTTCACCGTAATGAGACTCTTTTTTGTAATCTTTTTTGCCATATCCTCTGGTAAATAAATCATCCAGCTCCTCTATACATAAAACAATAGAAGCATTTTTTAACCCATGCTCAGTTATATCCCCTTTTTTATCTATGAGCTCATTTTCCTTTAATTGCTCAATCTTATCCTTGATTTTATTCTTCAATTCTCTTCTGAATTCAGGAATAGATATATTCTTTTTTATATAATCCGGGGAATAGCCTGTAACTTCCCTTATTAATGTCTCTCCATAGAGTTTTTCAGCGTTTCTATAATTCTCAATCAGATTTTCATATAACAAGCTGGAATTTATCTTCCTAAGTCCATAATCAACCATCTCGCTGACAATCTTGCCGTTTTCTATAGTATCTTTATCATTCTCAATTACAGAATGCATAAGCTTTTCCTCTTTTGTGTTCTCAAGAAACCCCTCATGCTCTTTTATCTTCTCTTCAGCAATTACTTTAGAAATATTTTTTTCCGAAGAAAAATCAGGGTAAACCACTTTTTTCCTTCTCAAGAAAACTGGAGAACTTTTTTTTAATATAAGCCTCTGAACTTTCCATATATTTTATTGAAGGCTTTAAGGTTAATCTATGGCTTAAAACAGAAACTGTTATATCAAGAACATCATTTAATGTAACTTTTTTATGCTCATTCAATACAGCTATTGCCTGGGCCCTTTCATAAATCCCCAATGAAGCCCTGACTGAAGGCTTTTTGTCAATATTCTCATCCTCTCTTAGCTCTCTTATGAAATTAACAACCTTTTTTAACAGGGCTTCAGGAAACTCTATAATATTTTTTCCCTTTTTATTGACTATCTCCAATTCTATATCAAGGGTTTCAGGATATTTTGCATATATTAAATCAAACCTGTCAAGGAAAACATCACTCAAAGGCTCTGTACTTTTATCATCGGGGTTCATGGTCCCGATAAAAATAAAATCCACATCAAAATCTAGTGTATAAGAGCCGATTGTAACCTTTTTTTCCTCCAGAACCTGCAGCATGGCATTCTGTATTTTTTCATTACACCTGTTTATCTCATCAAAGAATAATATCCCGTTATTGGCCTTGAAAATCTTGCCGGGAGTAAAAGCCTCAATACTCAAAGGGCCGAATTTCATTGCTTTTATGGGGTCTATATCACCCATAAGGTCCTCTACCGTTAAATCAGGGCTTCCCTGAACTCTTACAAACCTTTCCCTGCCTTTAAGTTTTTTAGTTTTGATTTTTTTATTTTTCTTTAAATCTTCCTTACATTCTATACATTGGGGATTATCATTCAAACAATTATAGCCACAATCATTAACCTCTATTTCAGGCAGGATTTTGGCAACATTTTTTGCCAAAGTTGTTTTTCCTATTCCCGGAGCACCTACAAGAATAACATGCCTGTCCATAAGCAGGGCTGATTTCAGCTGTTTTTTTACAGTTTCCTGCCCTAAAATATCCTCAAAATCCTTTTCTTTTAAGGATTTATGTAATTGTTCTTTTAGTTTAGATTTCATATTAAACATTTTACAATATTGTGGAGTTATTTAAAGGTTTTGTTTTAAATAAAAAGAAACATTTAATACGATTAATTTTAAATAGTTGTTATCTTATAATTATTGTATGTCAGAATTAATCCCTTTTATGAAAGAAGCATTAAAAATCCCCTCAGTTACAGGCTATACTAAAGAGTTTGAGGAATTTTTATCTAAAAAATTCTCTGAATTAGGTTATGATATAATCAATAAAAAGGATGCTCTTATTGTTAGTTCAAAAAAGAATTTCCAGAAAATATGTTTTTGTGCACATTTAGACAGAATTGGTTTTATCAAAGAGAATGACAACTATGAATATTCAACAATTTACTTTAAAGAAAAATCAAATATGTTAAATAAGAAACTTTTTGAAAAAATAAGAAAGAGATTTATTGGAGAAACAATTGAATCAGATAAAAATAAAGCAATAATAAAAAAAGGAATTATTGAAAACAGAAAGATAATATTTAGTTCAGAACCCATTTTAGATAACAATTTCGCAACTTTATCAAGAACTCTAACTATAAATAACAATAATATATCCTGTCAATTAGATAATGTAATATCGATTGCTGTTTTATATATTGTCTGCAAGAATTCAGATTTTGAGGGCACCATTATCTTTTCCAAAAACGAAGAAGCCGGACAAAGTTCAGATGTTATAATAGATACAATTGATGATTTAAACTTACCTTCAAATAAACTTCTTGTTTTAGACACTACTACAGCAGTTTCTAAAGATGAATTTGATAAAGGATATATAATGATTAATTCAAGAGAAAAAGACATATTATACAATAAAGAATTATTTGAAAAAATAACTGAACTGGCTGAACAGAACAACATACTATATAAATCCAATACTGACAAAAGTTCTACTGAATTATATCAGGTAGTAAAAAAATCAAATAATAAAATATCAGGATTGACAATAAGACTTCCCAGAAAGAACTATCATACATCTAATGAAACCACTAGTTTAAAATGTATTAATAATTATATGAAATTAATTAGAATAATATCTAAAACAAGTATTTAGAAATAAATCCTAATCAGATGAATTACAGTTCCTGCTACTAAAGGAATAATAAGATTATCATCTATTTCATCATCATTCATCTTAAACTCAACGACTTCTGCAATCATTGCTATTAATGAAGCAAGGAAAGCCTCTGTAAATGAAACAAAGAAAGCTGCTGCTATAAAGCCTATAATTGTTCCCATCATACTTCCCTCAATTAATTTCCTGTTTTCCTCTTTTATTTTTTTAGAGGATAAAGGATGCCTGAAATTCCCTATCTTTCTTCCAATTATATTGCTTATGGAATCACCAAAAACCAGAATCGCAATAGAAGCAAGAGCAATATCCTTTGTGAATAATTTCAATACTAATATAACACCTACAAAAAAGAAAATAACTCCTTTGCCCGGAAACTTTTTTCTTTCTTTTGGCTTTGAATAATAATCAAGGCATTGCTTTAATAATGGTATGTCATAGAATTTGCTTATTATTGAAAGCGCTATTCCAAAAACAAGAACAATAAATAAATGAATAACCTTGATAAAATTAAAATAAATCCCTGAAATTATTATTATACCTACTAAAATATGCAAAAACTTCCTTCTTAACTCAAAAGTATAGTCTGAAATTTCCTTGTTTTTCATTTTTATTATATTATTTTATATTTTTATAAATATATTGAAAACCCTTATTCCGAATAAACAAACCAGGCTTACAATAATACCTGCTATAAAAACACCCAAAGCAACAGCAAAAAATGATTTCTTCCAGTTCATCTTAAAAAACCATGCTGCCAGTGTTCCAGTATATGCTCCTGTTATGGGCAAGGGTATTGCAACAAACAATGTTAATCCCAAATAGCCGTATTTTTCTATTTTCTTATGAACCTTTTTTCTTACCCTTTTAAGAAACATCTCAAATGTTTTATTGTAAAACTCAAAATTAATTAATATATTATGTACTGAATTCAGAAAAATATAAACCAGGGGAAAAACCAGCAGGTTTGATAAAACAGCAATAAGATAAACAAGAAAAATATTCATTCCCAGACTCAATCCCAAAGGAATGCCTCCTCTCAGTTCAGCTATAGGTAATAATGAAATAAATATTATCTTATATATATTATTCAAAAAAACCATAACAAGAAAGAATTATAATAATTATATAAATTTTGTGATACTACACCTTAATTTTAGTTTTTACCATTAATTGTTTTCTTAGATAATCCTTATTCTTAAAGAAAAGAACTGCCTGCTCCCTTATCTTCTGCTCTGCCTCTTTCTGGGAAAGAGTTATTGTTTCCTCAATAAAAGAATAAACCCTTGCAAAATACATGCTCCTGAAAGCATTTATAATCTCATCTTTTCTTCCCATTTTATAATAGCTTATTAAAAAGTCATAGAATATCCTCACCCATAAATCATCTGTAATAAAGATATCATTATTATTATACATATTATCAATCATTGAAAAGATTTTTTCATCCAGAACTTTTTTAATAATCTCTTTATACTCAATATAATCCTTATAGCTGTTGTATTTTACCTTATCAGGATTAACCTCAAGGTTCTGAGGCTCTTCACAGCCCTTAAAGCCGAAAACAGGCATATTGGTAATTATATCATCCCTGAAATCACCATTCAGCCATTTTTCCTTATTATCAAGAATAACATTAAACAAAGTCCCGACAACCTGGATAAACATAGGAGCCAGATTAGGAGCACTGGGCTTATGTTTTTTAGACAAAAGGTTAGTCTGTGAAATCTTAAAATGGCCCAAAACAGCATTCAGAGTCATAAAAATATCTATTCCAAACTTATCCGTGCTTGGATACCATTTCTGGTCAAGCCAGTAATTTGCCATGGCATTTGAAAAAGAGAAATCCCCTCCAATAGGCTGTCTTATATCCAGGCCGAATAAACCGACAACAGTAGGATAACATATGTTGTTGGTTATTGTGCCGTCATATTTATTTCTGCTGTATAAAGGGGTAGAATAATCATAGCCTTTTTTTATGGGTAAAGCCATATTTTTTATCCATTCAGGAGTTATTGAACTCAAATCAGCATCAACAGTTATCCCAATTAAAGCATTGTTTTTTTTAATCTCATTGAAAATTAATTTTAAAACACAGCCTTTGCCTGTAATATTATCAGAAGGCTGCAAAAATAATTTTCTGGTACTGGTTTTTGTATTCATAAAAACATTTTCAGTATTATCTGTTGAGCCGCCGTCTGCATTGATTATCAATGATTTCTCAGGAGAAAAATATTTAGAAATTCCCTTATCAACCTGTTTGGTTACAAAACTAATAGTCTTTTCCTCATTATACGAGGGGATCCCTACAACCAAGTCCAAATCAATATTCATTTTTGTATACTTGTATATACTTGCACCTTTAGATATATAATGATTTCGGTTTTAAGAAGAAATTAAGAATAAATATTAATTATATTCAATATTCCCACCCCCATTTTTTACGAATAATTTAAATATTAATAATTTTTATTTATTGTATGAAGATAGTAAGCGCCTGTTTAGCTGGAATTAAATGCAGATGGGATGGAGAAGCAAGACCTTGCCAGAAAGTTATGGAACTAATAAAACAGGGAAAAGCAATTCCAGTCTGCCCAGAGCAATTAGGCGGATTAACCACACCCAGAACTCCTGCTGAACAAAAAGATAATAAAGTTTTTACAAAAGATGGAAAAGATGTTACTGCGCAATTTGAAAGAGGGGCAAGAGAAGCATTTAAAATTGCTGAACTTGCTGATTGTGATGAAGCGATCCTAAAATCAAAATCACCTTCTTGTGGTTCTGGCAGAGTCTATGACGGCAGTTTTTCCAAAAGATTGACTGATGGTGATGGTGTATTTGTTAAACTTCTAAAAAAGAATAATATCAAAGTGTTTATTGAAGATGAGATTTAATTAATCTTTCTTAGAATAAACTCAGAGAAATAATTTCCATACTTTTTTTGCAATTCTTCAGACTGCCAATCATCATTCTTAAGTCTATGCCTGCAATCTTCGCTTCCACAATTACATTCTAAATCAGAAAAATGCTCTAGATCAGTAAAGCACATTGCATAATCGTGAGTTAATTCTTCATCTGGCTCAATATCTCTCATTGCTAGATATATAATTTGTCCTCTAAAACCAACATTTGGCTTACAAGAATGATTAATGAAAATACCGTTTTCTTTTATTTCATCTTTAGATTTAGGCCCAAGATAAAAACTATCCCCAATCTGCAGGCAGTATTGTTTACATTCAGAATCTAATTTATTAAAATCTTCCTTATTTAAAATATAACCACTTTTTATAGCAATTATCTCATCTTTTTTGATTTTCTCTTTAGCAAAAATTCCTTTTCCTGCAATTTCACTTATATCTCTTACCTCGACATTTGGAGACCTATATGATTTTATCGCATCCATTTTATTAATGATTCAGATATAGTTTAAATAATTTTTGTACTATTTTATTTTTTATGTTTTAATTTCTAAAATTTGTGCTTAATAGTTATAAAACATAATAGAACCAGTTATTATACATTTGCAATAAAAGAATCAATAAATAGAAAAAATCATAAATAACCATATCTTTTCAGGAATTTTCTTAACTGCTTATATTCACTGCTTCTATCTAAAATACAAAGAACTTTTACTTTTGGTTTATCAACAAGATATACAACTCTTTTTTCTTTCCTGTCATCCTCAAACCTAATTCTGAAAAGAAATAGTTTATATCCCTCTATACGCTTGAATCTGTAAGGATTTATTTTAACTAAACGCAGCTTTTCTTCGATTAATTTCGCAGCTTTATCACTTAGTTCATTAATCTGCTCAAGAAAAAACTTAGATGGAATAAGCTCATATTCCATAATTATCTTCTCCTGAGTTTATCGAATAATTCTTTCTCACTGCCATATAATTTTTTCTTTTCACTTAATTCAACTAGCTTTCTTACAAGCTCTAATTCTTCTTTGCTTATTTCTGGCTCCTCAAACAATTTTTCCCTGATTGTTTCTTTAATAAAATCCTGGACTGAACCATATCCATGCTCATCACTATAAGATCTAACTGAACTAAGCAACTTTTGTGACATCCTTAAATTAATTTGTGTATTCATGATACCAATAGATACCATTTAATATATAAATGTTTTGATTTTAATCTTAAAATCAAAGCTACGAAAGAAGTGACTATATTTTGATTTTTGTTTTAAACTATAAAAAAAATAAAAAAGAAATAATAAATAATGAAATCCGTGCAAAAACAACTTTCTGGCTAAAAATCCTAAAAACGAACTTTAGTAACTGCGGGCTGAATACCTCGTTTCCTCAGTACTTACACCCCAGTCCTATCAAACCTATCTTCTATAGGCGTTCTCAGGTCTCTTTTCAAGGAAGACTTCCACCTTAGATGCTTTCAGGTGTTATTCTTTCGGGCGTAGCTGCTCTGCTTGCCCTGTTGGACAACAGATAAACCAGTGGCCCGGGTCCACTGTTCCTTTCGTACTAAGTGGTCCTTCCTTTCAGACCCTAATGCACTTCCAATAGATATCAAACCAACTGCCTCACAGCGTTGTGAACCCAGCTCACGATTCCTTTTAATGGGTGAACACCCCCACCCTTGGCCGCTTCTGCACGGCCAGGTTAGGAAGAGCCGACATCGATGTAGCAAGCCGCGTCGTCGATATGAACTCTCGGACGCGACAACTCTGTTATCCCCGGAGTAACTTTTCGGTCAGTGCTAACCCCCACTAAGGAGGTATAGCAGTTCGCTAGACCTAAATTTCTTTGCTGAGACCCTTCATAGTCAGGTCCCAGTCAGGCTGGCTTTTGCTCTTGCACTCCACACCGGATTTCTGACCCGGTTGAGCCAACCTTTGGGCGCTATTGATACATTTTCAACAGCGTGCCGCCCCAGCCAAACTGTCCATCTCATAGTGTCCCTATAAATAGGTTAGCAACGTAAACATTGACAGGTGGTGTCACATCGGCGCCTGAGTTTGTCCTGACGAACAAACCTAAACAGCTCCCACCTACACTAGATATCAAAACCCACGCTGCAGTAAGAGACTACAGTAAAGTTTCACGGGGTCTTCGCTTCCCATTGGAAGTCACTGGCCTTTGCACCAGTAAAGAGTATTCGGAGAGTTCCAGTTAGGGACAGTGGAGATCTCGTTACGCCATTCATGCACGTCGCCAATTAAACGACAAGGTATTTAGCTACCTTAAGAGAGTTATAGTTACTCCCGCTGTTTACCTGACCTTAGGTCCCTTGGAAAGGACTTTTAGAGACAGGCACTGAGCAGACGTCACCTCCTATACACATCCTTACGAACTAGCAGGAAGTTAAGTTTTTGTTAAACAGTCGGACCTCCTTAGTCACTGCGCCCTGAAATCGCTTTCATACGAAAACAATACCAGGGACCCCTTATACCAAAGGTACGGGGCCAATTTGCCGAGTTCCCTTAACTGGATTTCCTCTTCACACCTTAGGCTTCTCACCCAGGGGCACCTGTGCTGGTTCTGGGTATGAATTGATAAAATCTCTTTTTTTTCCTTTTTCAAGGTCTCTAGGCATCAGCCTGATATGCTTAAAAGCATACTATTCTGAAGTTTAATCAGGTTCTCACCATTACAGTACTCCCCTGATTTATCTTCATTAACACCATTACAGTGCAGGCCTAGCCCTAAGAGTCAGGAAAAAAACTTGTGTCACCACATATATTTATCAAGTACAGGAATATTAACCTGTTTCCCTTTCTTCTTTTTCAATTTATGAATAGAATTAGGATCAACTTACCCTTGACTGATTTGCATTGTCAAGGAACCCTTGCCCCTACGGCGGTACTGATTCTCACAGTACTATGATCCTACTACCACCAGGATTCTCTTTACTACAGGATCCATCAATCCTCTCGGAAAAACTTCTTCTCCCATAGTATACCTACCTACTCCACACCTTGCGGTGGGCTGCAGTATCGGTAACTGATTTAGCCCCGTCCATTTTAGACGCCTGTTTCCTTGACAAGTAAGCTGTTACGCACTTTTTAAAGGATGGCTGCTTCTAAGCCAACCTCCTTGCTGTCTGTGGAAACAAACAATCTTCACCCTTTAACACTTAATCAGTATTTTGGGACCTTAACTGCAGTCCGGGTTGTTACCCTCTCGGAACTCACCTTTACGACGAATCCCCGTCTTCCCGGGTCTACGGCGTTAAGACATTCTGAGTTGGACAGGGAACCGAGTCCGTTAGAACCCTAAATCCCCAATCCGTATCTTTACCATCTTAACTACCTCACCAGAAGCTTGCCTTCAGTCAACTTCGGTAGGAACCAGCTATCACCGGTCTCGATTGGCTTTTCACCCCTAGCCCAAGGTTAGAAGAACACTTGCCCGTAGAACCTCTTCAGGCCTCCACGATGTATTACCACCGCTTCACCTTACCCTGGGTTAGATCGACCGATTTCGGGTCGGATCCAAGTGACTAAAAGGCACTTTCATACCTCTCCCCTCATCATAAACTGCGGGATTTTGGTTTCCCTTTGGATACTTTGAAATTATCCTTGCCACTTAGATCCACTCCCTGGCACGTTATTCAAAACGTACGGCACACTTCCTAAGAAGAGTACCAAGCTGTAGCTATTAAGTTTCAAGATCTTTTCACTCTCTACCAAGAGTTCTTTTCAGCTTTCCCTCACGGTACTAGTACACTATCAGACTCAGTTTGTGTTTAAGATTAGAAGTTAGTGTCTCCTAAATTCACACCTCATATTAAAGAGGCGATACTCAAGAACAAGCTAGATTCCTTTTATTAAGGCCTACGGGGCTATCACCCTCTATAGCTTCTTTTTCCAAAGAAATTCGGCCAAGAACAAAAGGAAATAAAAGCTGTCTTATAACACCACATTTCTATTCCCTTTCGGGAAAAGATTCGGTTTGTCTTGTATCCTTTTCACTCGCTGTTACTAAGGACATCCCAATTGGTTTCTCTTCCTTTGGGTACTAAGATGTTTCAATTCCCCAAGTATTGCCCTCCTTTCGGAGTCAAGGTAAAGTTACATTCGGAAATCCACAGTTCAAAGCTTACATGCAGCTCGCTGTGGCATATCGCAGCTTGTCACGTCCTTCATCACCAAACTGAGCTAAGCTGTCCACTTAATAGCTTAGGTAATAGGAATTATATAGCCAGAAAGTTGTTTTTGCACGGATTCATTAACATGATGTATTATTCAATTATATAACCATACAACTATAACCATGTCTCAACCAGCCATATTATATTTTCAGTATAATATGGGAACTATTATGAAAAATAAAAATGAAACTGAAAAATGGACCTGTTGGGAAATTCAGATTTTTGCTTTTATGCAAAAAAGCTTTTGAACCCAAGGCATCCACCTTGCAAGGGTGGCGCTCTACCAGACTGAGCTACAGGCCCATTTTATGAATCACAATTATTAATATGAAATAAGAATGAAAAGTATTTCTTTCGCCTGAATAAACACCTTTTAATTTAATATTAAAAAAAGGAGGTGATCCAGCCGCAGGTTCCCCTACGGCTACCTTGTGACGACTTA
>CAZQLC010000019.1:0-13271 GCA_964594025.1 uncultured Methanosarcinales archaeon | reverse complement strand
GGCATTACAGTCAATAAGGTATATTTTTTCATTTTATTTTACCAAATTCAAAATATTTATAAAATTTTCCTATTTATCCTTATATTATGAAGAAAAACATATTATTTTTTGGGGTTAATAAATCCAGTCTGGATTCAGGCTTAAAAAAGAAACTAAATGAACTATCTGAAATTAAAGATGTAAAGAAGATAGTCTGCCTGCCTGACCTCCATTTTAAGCAGAATATGGAATCCCCTTCAAGTGCAGCAATAGCAACAAAAAAGACGATAGAATTAAAATTTAGTTCTGCATCCCTGAACTGCGGGATGGGTCTTGTAGCAACATCATTAACTGAGAAAGATATAAGCAAAAAATTCATGGATTCTTTTTTCAGTGATATTTCTCCAAGCTTATTCCGGGCTGTTTTAAATAAATTAAATTTAAGAAAAGATAAGTACTCTCTTAATAAAAATGAAGTTAAAAAAGCAGCTTTGTCTGGTGCAGAGGCTGTTCTTAGCAAATATAATTTAAGTAAAGGTATGTTAAAAAATATGGAAAACAATGGGAAACTTAACTATATTGATATAAAAAAAAGTGAATTACCGGAAATTCTTCCTAAAGAAGCATTTTCTCCTGAAACATTGGGTTTCGGCTCTGCGTTTTACGGCAATCATTTTTTAGAGATACAGGTTGTGGATAAGATAATTAATAATGCTATGGCAAAAAAATGGGGAATTAAGAAGGGCCAGGTGGTGATAATGTACCATGGTGGAGGTGGAAAGGTTCCTTATGTTTTGGGAAGGTATTTTTCATACAGGAAAAAAGGTTCCAGGATTACAAAGATGAAGCAGTTCTTTAGAAAATTATTTTTCCATTTTTTTAAAGCCAAACAATTAAGCTTCAGAAAAACATGGGATTATTTTTTCAGGAAAGGTTTTAATCCTGTTCCTGTGGATTCTCCGGAGGGCAAAAGATTATTAAAAATAATACAATTATCTATGAATTATGGTTATGCCTACAGGCTTGCAACTTTTGCCAGGATCAGGGATAAGATAAATTCAATCTTCCCAAATAAAAAAAATAAATTGTCATTAATACATGATGTATCGCATAATTCAATACAGCCCAAAGTTATAAATGGCGAGAGATTGTGGATACACAGGCATAATTGCTCAGGGGCGTTTTATAATAAGCCGATAATATTATCAGGATATAATAACACATCTTCCTATGTGTGTGTTGGTTCGGATAAACTGGAGAAATCATTGTTTTCAGTGGACCATGGGGCGGGCGAATTGATAAAACAGTTTTATAAAAAAAGAATCTCAAAAATAAACAAAAATTATTTTACAGTGTCTTATTCTCATTCATTTAATTCTCTAAATACAAAAAAGATTCCTCATATAACAAATAAAGGAATAAAATGCCTGATTGACATACTTGAAAAAGAAAAAATATTAAAACCTGTTGCGGAACTTAGACCTTTAGCAGGAATAAAAAACTGAAAATGAAAGAAACAATAAAACAATTAAGGGCAATATGCCAGAAAGAGAAGATAATGGACAGGAAAATGCCCTGCTGGTATACTGTCCACAGGAAAATATCTATATATATAACAAGGTTTTTACTTAATTTTAATATAACTGCAAATCAGGTTTCTCTTTTATCCATCTTTTTTGGCTTAGCAGGGGCAGTCTTACTTTCTATTTCTGGTTTTATTTTTAATATATTTGGTTTTTTGGGATTTTATTTTTATTATCTTTTAGACAGGGTAGATGGTGAAATTGCAAGATACCGAAAAGAGATAACATTAAAAGGCATATATCTGGATGAAATCGGGCATCTTATAATGCATCCTTTATTTTTCATTGCCTTAGCGATAAATCTTTTTAATTTATCAAAAAATCCATTAATATTATATATTGGTTTTTGTTCAGCTTTCTTTTTTTGTTTTTTAAGGGTTAATACGAACTTAGCATTTACAATATTCTCAAAAAAAGTATTAAATAATATTTTATTAATCAAAAAACTAAAAAACAAAAAAGCTAAATCAGACTCAACTATGTTTTCTAGAAACAGCATACTGGATGAAAGAAAAGCAAATAAAAAAGCAGGTAAATCATTATTTAGAATCCTGAGAGATCTGGTTATAGCATTTACCCAGTTTATAATTATATTATTCTTTTTCCTTTCTGCTTTTATCCTGAATTATATATTTAAAATAAATAATTTTGCAATAGTACTTTTATTGTTTTATTCTATTTTTTTACCTGTTATTTTTATTTTACAGTTTTTGTTTATGTATTTTTCAGATATTGATAACCAGGTAAAATCTCTTTTAAAATAAATAATAATCTATAAAAATAATTCTTTTTATTTATATTAATATAGTTTCTCAAACTCTTTAATATTCTTCCCCCATTCATATTTATTCTTTATCTTTTCCTTTGAATTACTGATAAATTTGTCCCTTAATTTTTTATTCTCCAAAAGAGTATTTATCTTTCTTGCATAACCCCTTACATCTTCTTTTTTGCATAAGCAGCCGTTTCTGTTGTTTGATATCAAGTCATTGTTTCCTGCAATATCAGAAGCAACAACCGGTAATCCATAAACCATTGCTTCCATTAAAACTCCTGCCAGTCCCTCTCCTCTCGAAGGAAAGAAGAAAACATCTGACTGATTATAAAAATTATGAACATCCTTACGAAAACCTGTAAATATAACCTTTGCATTCAATCTTTTATTAAGGGCTTTAAATCCCTTTATTTTAGTGCCCCCGCCAACCCAGATAAAATGAACATCCTTTCTTTTAAACCTTTCAGCAGTCTTTACAAAAGTATCTATTCCTTTCCTGTTGTTGCATATTCCTATGCCTACAACAATCTTTTCATTTTTTCCTATTCCAAACTCCTCTTTTATATCCTTATTACTTTTCTTAACATTAACATCTATACCTGTTGGAGTTATCTTTATCTTATTCATAGGAACTCCTGCTTTTTCAGCATATTTTCTGAAAGATTCCCCATATAATGTAATTTCATCAGCAGCAGAAAACACTATCTTTCCAAATGTCTTATAATAAACCTTAAATAAAAAATCCATGACCCTTCCCATTGAAAAAGAATAGCCAGGAATGGTGTCCATAGTTAATATCAATTTCTTCTTTCTGAAAAACAGTTTTTTCAGAACAGCAATCATTGTATGGGATAAATAAAAAGGAACCCACATATGGACAATATCATTTTTCTTTAATACTCTCCATGCCCTGGGCGAAAAACAAATAGGGATGGGCCATTCAAAACCCATACCCAAACTGAAACAAGGATAACTTTCAACATCAACCTTCAATTTAGAGTAATGCATGGAATTATCATTTTCAGAGAAAACCCTTCTTGGCGTTAATATTTTGGTTTTTCCACTAACCTTCTCACTAATCTGGGCTATGGGTCTCTTCATTAATAATGTAGGATTTGAAAAACAAATTCTTCTGCTCATTTTTTCTTTTCCAGTGTTATTTCCCTTACTAATTTGGTTATCTCTTCCCTCTGCTCCTCGCTTTTGGTGTATAATTTATAGACCAGAAAAAACAGAAGGATAATGCTGATATAAATTATAAGGTTGAATATGCTGCTTACCCCTATTTTTTCTGCAAGCACATTAAAATTCCCTGGAAAAGCTGCCAGAACAATCAGCAATATCCACAATATCTCCCAGAATATAAATTCACCAAGAGATATTTTTTCCCTTTTAAAATTAAATATAACTTTTATTATCAAATAAACAGCAAAAATCATAACTAAAACCTGTATTATCTCCATTTTAAACACCCTATTGGGAATGAAACAAAACTATTTTATATATCTTTTGTAAATTGGGCTTTGGTGAAAAAATCCTACTGCGCTTACCACAACCCCCCACAAAAGTATGGGAACGTGGTAAGCTCCGTCTGGCCATGCCATGATTGCCTTTAGCAACCAATGCCATTCATGGCACAGACGCACTTTTTTAAAACAACATTTGTAACGAAAACTTTTTAAACATATTATCAGAAATATAATACCAACAGAATGGATAATATTAATATGAAAAAAAGAGGCATATTAGTTTCAGGTTTCTTAATCTTATTTCTTATGTGTAATTTTGTTTATGCTGAGGACAATTTGATTGATAATATTGGTTTCTGGGATGAAGGCTATAAGATGGAAAAAATAGCCCTCGGCAGGGTTTTTGAGGATGTTGAATTAAAGTTTGATGTTTTACTGAATGAGGATAATCTGTCTTCTGTTGAGGTTGATATTGACTCAATCAGCATATTCAAGGGTGCCCCTTTTGAAGGCAATGTGAAAACAGCAGTCTGTGAATGGAATGATACAACTTTATTATATAACTGTTTAGTTTCAGGCATTATGTTTTATGCTGAGGATGAGGATATTAGCCTTCCTTTAACTATAACAGATGGTGACAATAATAAAGAGGAAACAACTATTAATTATGTTTTTGAGATAAGCACTGAAACTCCTGAGGTTTTGTCAATAAAATCAGGTTTTTGCTATGCTGAGGATGAATGCTATATAAGAAAAGGTGAAAATAACATAACCATAAAAATAGACGGCGGGAAGTTTGAGAAAGGAAAAGTTTATTTTATTGTAGGCAAGTCAGGAAACAGGATAATAGTTAATAATTGTGAAAACAATGAATGTTACGGGCTTTTCAACAGCAACTGTGATTCAGATGATAAAGTAAGTGTATATATTGCATCCGGCTCTGTTGATGATTATGGAAATACTGTTGCAGGGGTTAAAGGTGTTTCATTTATATGCGACAGTGATGCTCCAAGGCTGTTGAATAATAATCCTGAAGAGGATATTTCTTTTGAGTCAAGTGATGAATTTGGTTTGATTAAAGGAGGAGATACATTAACAATTACAGCAACAATTGAAGAACAGGTTACAAAGCCTGAAGCAAAATTAAACCCGGGCAAGTTAAGGGAGTCCAGGGAATGGATTAATGGTGATTGTTCTGAAACTTCTATCCCCGGAATATATAACTGTACATTTATTGTTTCCGGTATTGAGAATGGTTATTATAAAACTAATCTTGAATTTAATTTTACAGATGGTGTTGGGAATTTAAAATCTTATACTTATTACAATATTGAGGTTCTCAAGGGAATTGAGGTCAGTGAAGGCATTCCTGATTTTTTTCAGGTATATGTCGGAAAGACAATCCCTGACAGGGCTATTGACAGGGGAGTTTTGGGATTATTTGCAGATAATGATATAAATTATCCTGTTTATGTAAATTATAATATAAAAAGAATAATGAGTTCAGGAAATCCAAAGATATTATATCAGGAAGTTGATTATTCTAATTGTGTTTATACAAATAAAAAAGGTGAAACTGCTGTAATAACAAGGGTTTTTGGAAACATCGAGCCTGCTGATTCATCCCCCGAACCAGAGGAATACGGAGAACAGAGGCTGAACTTTGAGTTCGAGAATTCTGTAGACACCAATAATATTGATAATAATTTTTCTATAAGCTGCAATATTTCATTTACAATAGCAACAGATGATAAATACTATAAACAGCCCTTGGTTTTAGAGATGAAAAATATGAAGTTTAAGCTGAAAAGCGCAGAGCTTGGGACTCCAGGTGAGCAGTTAGGTAAGAAGATTGAAGAGGCAGAGGATAATTATCTTGTAAATGGTTTTTATGCAGATACAATTGATGTTCTTGATAAAAGAATGCAGGAGCTTCAAACTTTTTGTAAAGTTCAAAATTACATAAATATTGTGGATATGTTTGCTGAAGCATTATCAATAACCGGGTATATTGGTGAAAAGACAGCTATTGACCCTATTACAAAAGCAACTATGAGGGGTGTGAAAGAAACAGGAACTTCCAAAAAAACACTAACAGAGAAAACATCTGCGAACATCTGGACAAAAGTAAATGGAATTGTAAAAACTGTTTGTGACTGGTCAAGTTGTTCCCAAACAACTGAAACAGATGAGGTTTTGGGCTCTGTTGATTTCTCAGATGATGCATGGTCAGATATTAAAAACATAGGGGGTGATTTGGGAACTTATTTCACAGAGGATCCGGGAGCCAGGGACAGGACTAATAGCATACTTTATGCCGGCAAAACAAAATGTTTTCCTGCTATCATATATCATATGAATAAATACAGGCAGATACAATGCCAGTATATCTGGTGCTTAAAGATGCAGTCTTCTGTTGGGAGAGATATAGCTGCTTGTGAGCGTTCAAGAGACTATGCTATTTGTAAAGGAATTGCAACAGAATTTATTGAGGATGTTGCTCCTATAATAGATAATATGATAGAAAGAGCCCAGAATATTCTGGATCAATCAGTTACTGTTTTGGGCGCCTATGGTTTGAAATGGCTGGGAAGTGAGCATGCCAGCAATTGTGAAAAAGGAAACAATGATTTTTCAAGAATTTTCTTATGCGGGCTGCCTGAGTCTATATTAATGCAGATTGATTATCAGGCTCATAGTTCTAAAACAGCATTCCAATATCCTTCAACACCAGATGTCTGTGAATTCTCTGATTGTGAAAATCCAGAGGAATGTTATGAATCAAATCAGGATCTCTGGGATAAAATAGGTGAGTTAGGGTCCACTATTGATACAGAAGTGATTACTTCTTCAGAAACCTCAAATCCAATCGAGGATAAAATAAGAAAAGTTGAGGGACTTGCTATAAATACTTATACAACAACCCTTAATCCAGATTCAGAGACTAATAAATATTATTATTATACAGAGAATCGAGGGAGAGAAATAAATAATTATCTTGAAAAACTAAATGATGAACTGGAGCTTGAAGGTAATAAAAGATTTTCCCCTGTAGGAACTGAAGTGTCATATGATGGTAAAACATACACTGGAGTTCCTAAAATAACTATGGAAAAGCTTCAAAATAGATTAAGTGATGAAACATCAAATCTAGAATACTTAGAAAGCAAGTTTGGAAAAATACCTTCTAAAGAAGAAAAGAAAGAAGAAGATAAACAAAAAGAGGGAGAAGAGCTTAAGCTGTATGCTGATCCTCAAATTACAAATGAAGCTGTTGAGGTTTATGAAGATGTAAAATATTGTACCCATTTGAAGATGTGTGAAAGAATGATAAGTAGTTTTGATGATAATTATGGTGAAGGAAGTTTTCAGAAGGTTATGGGTTTCGATGATAAAGAAATGGCTTATCTTGAGAGTGGTGGCTTTAATGATATTTATACTCAAGCAGAATATAAAAAAGAAAACGGAGAAAAGTTATCTGATTTAGAGGAAAAGATTTTTCAAATGGGAGAAAAAGTGGATAATAGGCAAAAAGCTGTTGCAGAAGCAGAATATCAGTCCACAAAAAAGATTATGGATGTATTGGTTGGTCAGGTATGGGACAGGTTTCTAGGGGATTGGTTGTCTAAGAAGTCATACGATTGGTTCCATGTTGGTCCAGCTATTGAATTCTTAGAACAATGGAAATTAACAACAGCAGCCGAGGACATATGTAAGTTTACTCCTATTTTTTCAGGAAAAGGGGATACAGATTCAGCTATTGCATGCACTACAGAATATTGCCATCCTGTTCTGACTTATTATGCAACAAGAGCTAAACTTAATGATACACATTATGCTTATGCCCTGGCCTTGTATTTGGGTCCTTTATCAGATAAAGATATTGAATATAATGTATGGTTAAGGGGAGATGAGAATGTTAAGGTTTATGATAATTTTGACTGGGTTAAATTGGAAGCAGGAGGAGTAGATATAAGGCAGGATTCAGGAGTCAGTGAAAACAAATACACCCAAATTTGTGTTGAGTTTAAAGAAAAATTCCCGCCAACCGGAGCCGGAGGTTTTACTATTTTTGGTGGCTCAAGACAGGACAAAGTATGGTGCAGAGAGATTACAGAAGACAGCTTCAATTATGGCGGAGAGCCTTATTTTGAGCCAGAAGAATCATCTGGAGGAGGAGTTATTAGTGGAACAGGAGGAACTGGGGGAGGAAGCAGCCCAACAACACCAAACTGGAATATAAGGTAAAAAAATGATTTCAAATAATAAAAAATCACAGATTACAATCTTTATAATACTTGCAATAGTCATATTATTCATTTCTTCCATGGCTTTGGTTGTTAAGAATAAGATTTCAGAAACCAAGCCGCCTGTGCCTCCTGAGAATCTGCCTACAGATGTTCAGACAATTCATAAGCATGTAACCCTCTGCATGTATGAGATAGCACAAGAAGGCATTGTAAAATTAGGAAAACAGGGAGGCTATATAGATGTTTCAGGATTAAAAATATCTCCTTTGCCTTATGAGTCAGATGCCCTTCATTTCCCGCCTAATGATATTGCATACTGGAATTACCTGACAGACTGCCCGCAGTCATCAATAGGATGTATTGATTCAAAACAGCCGCCTTTATGCAAAGAAAAAGAGTCCTGTGTTGTGGAATCCAATGGAAAAAATTCAATACAGGAGCAGTTGGAGAATTATATTGAGGATAATTTAGATAACTGTGTTAATTTTGAAAATTTCAAGGATTCTTTCAGTATAGAAGAAGGAGAGAAAAATGCTGATATAACTATTAGCCTAAATGATGTTGAGCTGTTATTAGAATATCCTCTGGAGATTACCCAACTGGCAACAGGTGAAAAAACAAAGATAGATTCTTTTCATACAAAACTGGATGTGAAATTAGGCAAGATGTATAAATTTGCTGATGAAATAACCAAAGCAGAAAAGGAATATACCATCTTTGAGGATGTGCTTATGAACCTTGTTTATATTTATGGGGGCAGGGGCAAAAGTATCCCCCCAACCAGTGGTTTAGGTTTTCAGGCATTTGAAAGCTCAGGTGACATATGGATAAGAACACAGGTTGAAGAATATATAAAGTATAATTTAATGCCTTTTATGAACCTTATACAACTGGAAAATGCCCAGGATACAAAACAAATAAGGTTTATTTCAGACACTATTTCAGATAAATATTATTCATTCTCAAAAGGGTTTTATAAAAGCTTTAATTTAATAATGGGGGAAAATTCATATGATCTTAATGCTGATGTGGAATATACATTTTCAGACATATTCCTTCAGGTCAGGTCGCCTGGAAAAGGGCCTTCTGAAACAATCAAGCCCAGTGTTTTTCCAATGGAGACTTCACAACAGGGAGCAAATATGATTACCGGCAATTATGCTCCTCTGGTAAGTGACATGGTTTTAAAAATGATGAATGTTGAGATTAGCGATTACAGGTTTGGCTATGACATATCATTCCCATTATTAATTAAGCTTGAAGACCCTGATGCATTCAAAGGCGAAGGATATAACTTTAATTTTGCCCTGGAAGGAAATATAATCGATAACATACCTGTTAATGAGACCATGGTTTTTTCCATTATAAAACAGCCTTATTCAGTATCTCTTAATGACCCTGAAAACAGGATCCGGAGAAACATAACTATAGAGGCTTATGATAAGCACACAGGAGAGCCTTTGGAAGATGTAGGTATAGAATACAGATGCGGATTTTCTTTTGATATGGGCCTTACAAAGATGAAAAACAATAAAGCTGTATTGAAGACAACATTTCCTTTCTGTCAGTTTGGTGGCCAGATAGTTTACTCAAAGAATGATTATCTTGGAGGTTCAGTTGATTTAAATAATGACGGAACTGACTTAACAGAAGAGTATATAAAAATGGAATTATGGCCGATAAAAGAAAAGACAGTTAAAATATATAAAAGGACTGTTTCAGATGTTTATAACCTTACACATACAGGACCAGGGGCAGTAACACTTTATGATATAAAAAGGACAGATATTGAAAAAGATGATTCTGTAATGTTCAATATAAATAAGATAAAGGATAATTTCCTGGAGGATGATATTCCTTTTGTTGGGTTCCTTTTGTATACAACAGAGGATTCTTCTCTATTATCAGGAACACACACAGTAATGGATTATAAGAACCAAAAAGACAAGATTGAAAAGATGTATACTGATGGGGATATAGATAAGGAAACAAGGGACCAGTACATTAATTCTCTTACAGCACTTGAAAATGAAGCAAAGGAAACAGAGGGAACTGTATTGGCACCAATGGAAACTGAAATGGAGTTTGTCCCGGGCGTATATTCTGTGGATGCCTATTCATTATATAGTGGTTTGATAGAGATACCTGAATTAAAGATGGCCTGTCTGCCTAAATGTAATCCTACAGCTCCCGTATTAGAGGCTTGTGGGGAAACCTTAAGTTCAGGAGTTGATTTCGGAGATGACCTGATAAAGAATCTTCCATGTGACACTTATTTTGAAGCCCAGAACTTTTCAACATGGATGAACGGCGGAGCCAAATTTGACTTTTCATTAACAGAATCCCAGGTTTACAATGAAAAGGATATAGTGTTTTATGTTTTAGAGCAGGAAGTCCCGCAGAACTGGGAGGACATGATGGAGATTACTACATTAGAAGAATACCAGCAGGGAAAAGAAGACTTAATCAGCCCTGTTCTGGAATAAATTTTTACTATTCTTTCTTTTCTTTAATTAAATGTTTATATTCTTTTTCTATAGCCTTTGGATTATGATGAATGCCCAAAAGCAAGCTCCTTAATTCATCTATGTTTAAGTTATATATTCCATTCTTATCTAAAGAAGGCAATTCTTCATTCTTTTCAGATTCTTCTACAATATGATCCGCCAAACTTTTTTTATCTTTAATTTTATACAGATGTCTATGAGTCATATAATTACTCACTCTTGGCACTATTTGTTGTTGATATTTCTGCCATAGTTCTTTAGTAAACCCTTTTTGATATCCTTCCTGGCTTAACTCATTATGATCCAGACCATATAATCTCATTGATTCTCTTGTGTGATCTATAGCTGTTTCAGCGTTTTCTTTTTCTTCTTTACTCGCATTTGAATCTTTTAATGTTTCTAAGGCTTTTCCAAAAGTATCTGCATGTATTGGAGATATTTCTTTTAATACTCTTAATGTAAGCTGATCTGCTAAATAGTCTGCTTCTTTATGATTATCTACTTTATATTCTGTTTTTTCCCTTACTAATTGGGCTAATTCATATGGTTCCTTTCCTCTTTTTTCTTCATCTTCCAGTTTATCCAGAAAATGATAAGCTCTCATATTATCCATGTCTTCCAGTAATTGCCTTTGTTTTGTTTCATCAAAAGCTTCATAAGCTTTTTTGGCTAAACCTTTATAGTCTAATTTATCTTGTATGTCACTCATTTTATCACCCATTATATTTTTATTGTATTAAGATGTATTTTATCTAATATTATAATAATATGATTATTATAAAACTTTTCATTTTATTCCCATAACATTTATAAACTATAAAAAATTTTCATAATCAACTCAATATCAATTAAAAACTTAAGGGGAATATTTATGACAAAAAAAAGTTCTAAAAAATCCAAAATTAAATCAAAAAAAGATATTTCTAATATTGCAAAGTCCGTAAAGGGAATAGAGCCTAATATTCCTAAAGAAGCAGAAAAGAAACTGAAAGAGATGAAAAACAAACTTGACAAATTTAAGGATAAGGTTATGGGCAAATTTGAGGAATATGTTGTCGGTTTGTCATTACTGCCTCCTTCAAAAGAAGACAAAGAAAAAAAGAAAATAAATGTTATGGCTCTGATGGATGATATTGATTCCCAGAAGATGTCTAAGATTGAGCTGCATAAAAGGCTTTCTTCTGTTCTTGAAAAAACAGCGGCGGACATAGACAAAAATCTGGATGTAAAAACTGTTTTGCTTACACAATTATGGGAGAGTTGTTATGATGTAAAATACGAATTATTAACACTTATTGCCAAATCTGCTCCTATATATGATACCGGGATGCTGGCTGCAATAAGATTGGGTGTTACCCACAAAGAAATGGTTCTTGAAAAATTTGAGAAATATATTGTTGCCTATGTTTTAGGTGGTTCTTTGGTTCAGGGAAAAGCAACTCCTAAGTCAGATATAGATGTTTTTATTGTGGTTGATGATACAGATGTCAAGAAAATGAGCAGGGCTGAATTAAAAGATAAGCTAAGGGCCATAATTATTGGGATGGGCATTGATGCAGGAAAAATGATTGGTATAGAGAACAAATTAAATGTTCAGGTTTATATATTGACAGACTTCTGGGAGAACATCAAAGAAGCAAATCCTGTTATATTTACTTTTTTGAGAGATGGAGTCCCTTTTTATGACAGGGGAATATTTATGCCCTGGAAAAATCTTCTTAAGATGGGAAGAATCCAGCCTTCAGCTGAATCCATAGACAAGTTCAAAAGTATGGGGGATCAGATAGTCAAAAGGGCTAAATTAAGGCTGGTTGATTTAGTTATAGAGGATTTGTATTATGCTGCTTTAACTCCTTCACAGGCTGCAATAATGCTTTACGGCCTGCCTCCCAGCACTCCAAGGGAGACACCCAAGGTGATGGAGGATATTTTTGTAAAGAAGGAGTCTTTGATGAATAAAAACGACCTTAGAATATTAGAGGAATTGATTGAAATAAGAAAGAGGATTGAGCATGGGGATAAAAAAGATATTTCAGGGAAAAAGGTTGATGAATTGCTTAAGAAAACCGAAGTCTTCATAAAAAGAATCAATGAATTATTCAAGGAAATTGAGGACATAAAAGAGAATGAATCTGTAAAAAAGACCTATGATACTATTGTTACAATAATAAGGGATATTCTTAAATTAGAGGGAGTTACAAAGATGGAAGAGTCTGATATGATAGAAATGTTTGAGTCTGAGATAATAAATATGGGCCTGATGCCCAAGAAATATCTAAGGCAGCTTAAGGATATAGTTAAGGCAAAAAGGGATTATGATAAAAATAAATTAACAAAGACAGAAGTAAAGACTATTGGTAAGGATTCAAGATCATTGATGAAATATTTTATAGAATATATACAAAGAAAAAGAGGGAGGGAACTGGAAAGGACCAAGATAAGGGTTAAGCACGGGAACAAGTATGGGGAGATAATAATGCTTGGCAAAAAGGCATTTATTATTCATGATATTGATGAGGAGGAAAAGGATATTTCAAAAGCAGAAATAACAGATGAGGGAAGGCTTGTCAATATAGAGGAAAGCTCGTTGGAGGAAATGGAGAAATCCATAACCCAGATAGAGATACCACAGAAAGCATTCATAAAAGAGCCAATCTTTGAGGATTTAAAAGATATATTCGGCAAGGATGTAGAGGTTCTTATGAATT
>CAZQLC010000018.1:0-13408 GCA_964594025.1 uncultured Methanosarcinales archaeon | reverse complement strand
TACTGGAGGATTTACTGTTTTGACCCTTATAATTAGAATAATTATGATATAATTGTGGATACAAACGATTTGTCTGTATATCAGGTTGTTGAAAGAATTGAACAAAGATTGAAAGAATTCTAAATTATATTGTTTTTGATTAATAAATCGTACTATTACTAACAAATATCGAAACATTTATATATTAATCGTACTATTTATTGATTATATGAATGAGTTAAATAGTACCTCAACAGATAAAATAGACAAAATAGAAAAGATAAAGAAAGAAATCAGGCCCAGGGTAGATATAGTAAAAGATATAAAAATTCAGTATGACGGAAAACAATACATGATCAAAATCCCTAAAGAGATATCATCCTTCTATAATATAAAAAAGGGAAATGAGTTCAGGTTTATTGTAAAGCCTGTTGAAAAAGGCAGGGGAGAAAACAGTTTTGAGATTATAAAAAATGAATAAATCCAGCTCTGATTATAATATCTACGAGTCCAGGATACTGGAAGTTATGGTTCTTGCATGCAGGTTACTTTCTACAAGGCAGATTGCTCATTGTTCTGATATAAGCTATAATACTACAAAGAAATATCTGGCTGAACTCCATAATAAAAACAAGGTGAAAAAGATAAGGAAATCAAACAGGATTTATTGGCATATATAAAATGAAAAACAAAAAGCAAGGCATATGGTTAAAAAAAGCAGGGTTGTTATTAGTTTTTGCTCTGTTAACAATAATTATATTATCAGAATTTATATTTTCAGTTCCTCAGGGCCCCACAGTGACTTATAACAGTACAGAGAATGCTTCTGTAAAGCCAGGTCTGAATATAACCACAGCAGGAGGCTCTTTTACTACTTTGGTTTTGAATATTACAATGCAGAATTTCAGGTGGAAGGCTTATATAGGAAACGTAACTGGTAAACTGAATTTAGATGATGCCCAGAATTCAACCATTTATGACTGGACTTTGGCCATTGTAACAGGAGAAGTTTATAGTACCCGGGCAAGCTCTACGCCTGACTGGGGCAGTATAGGGTGTGCTTCTGATTCTGTATTGTCTCAGGAAGAAACTGCTTTAAGCATAACCACTTCAAATGAAGACAGCATAAATAATACTTTTAGCTCAACAACTCATAAATCTTTTGAAGTAGCAGGAACTTCTATTACAAATAGCAGCTGCAGGGCTATTTCTACATACGTGAATGACAGCTCCCAGAGCGGAACTGAGTCTGATTTGTTCCAGGAAGTTCTGCTTGATGATAACACAAACCTGATATATACAACTATTTTAGAGCAGGATGCTTCTGGATACAGCAATGAGGCCTTGGATTTCCAGATGATTGTTGCAGATGTTGAAGGCTCCAGTGCAACAACATATTATTTCTATGTTGAGATAGGTTAATCTCTTAATTCTGGCCAATTTAATAATTTTAATAGTTATATCTTAATAATTCAATAAATTATAAAATAGAAGAATATATATAAAACAATTAATACAATAATAAATATATAATAATAATATATATTAAACACTGTTATATCTTTTCAAATATATTATATAAAATCGAAATATTTAAATATAAGCTCTGATATTATGATATTAATATAGAAATTTGTATACCTGGGGTAGGTACGAAGTTTCTTGCGAAGAAAGGATTAGTAAAAATATCAGTTTAAAGTAACTTAAGAGGAAAACTATGGAGCGGGAAACTTTATTTACAGCATCTAAATGGGAAATTCTGAAAGTCCTTGAAAAAGGAGAGAGGTCTTCAAAAGAGATTGCAGAGGAATGCAATATATCCTTATCTAATGTTTCCCAGCAGTTGCGTTTTCTGGAATTGGGCGGCTTAATTGAAACCAGAAGATTAAGTAATAGGGAGGAAGGTCTGCCAAGAATTCTTTATAGATTAAAGGATAACTTCAGTTTTATTGTTAATATATCCCAAGGTTTTGTTGAAAAAAATCTTTTTAAAATAAGTTTAAGAAAGAAAATAATTCTGAGAGCATGGTTTTCCCTTCCTGAAAACCTGCATAGTTTTTTTGAAGGATCATTATTTAAGATAGTGCCTTTTTTGGATATTCTGGAAGGCTTGTTTTTGGATATCAGCTCAGGCAGCCTTAATTATATAATAGTTGCTGATAAAAAAGATGTTTCCAGATTAAAAGATAAATTAAATGATTATTCTTTGGAATATTCAGATATTAAGAAGAAAATAAAATTTTCTGTTATTGACAGGGAAGAATTCGATAAGGAGTATTCCCAAAAAAATAAATTATCACAGCTTTATGTTCTGCATGAATCAATACCTCTCATAATGGGGAGGGGTGGAAAAACTGTAGAAGGAGGTGAAAAATGAAGAATAAATTAATGGCTTTTTTAGTGGTTTTAATGGCTATGGTTTTTGTAGCAAGCATTGTAGCAGCTGACCCAATAGGAACTAATGTGACAGAAGGCACAAGCAGCAGAGGAACTGCAACAACCAGTCCTGACAGTGTGGGTGCACAGGCAGGAAATGTTACAGAACTGACTATAAATACAACAAAGATAACACAGTATTGGCAGGGTTATTTTGGAGAGATAAACGGACAGATCATATTAAGTGACAGTTCAGGGAACAACCTTTATGACTGGAGTGTAACAAGCCCGTCAGGGGAAGTCTATGCTTCAAGAGATAGTTCAGTTACATGGGCAAGTATCGAATGTGCTAATCTGACACATGTAGATGCAGAAGAAATAGCATTAAACATAACTGCAGGAGCAACAGATAATATAAGCAATACTTTTAGCAAGTCAACACATGATGCATTTGATGTAGGTGCTACAAGTTTTAATGCTGATAATTGCAGTTATACAACAAATGCCTATGATGCCAGTGGAGCTCAAACTACGTACTGGGATGAAATCTTATTGTATGAAGGCAGCGCAGTTGTTTATACAACCATAATAAACGCTGACCAGACAGGTTCTGATTCATCTACTCATGACTTTGAGATGCTGGTGGGTGAAGACGGCAAGGATTCAGGGACCACAACATATTATTTCTACACAGAAATAATATAGATGCTGTAACTACAATAAAACTTTTTTTTGTTTTTATTTTTTTAAATTTAGATAAATAATCAAAAACAGGATAAAAAAGGAGAAAAGGAGAAATAAAAAAAACAGGAAAAGTGAAAATATGGTTTTTTGCAGATTTAATAATAAAGGATTGAGAAACTCAGGCATAATTGTATTGGTCCTGATGATAATGATTTTATCAATAAGAGTTATTGAGGCCAATACTCCCAGTGCCAATTATGAGAATGTAACTGTGTGGACAAGGGTTAATGTCACCAATGCCCAGCCAGAGGTTTTGTCTGTAGTCATAGATGAGAATGTAAACGGTATGGAAAACATCACATTAAGGGCAGGACTGACCAGGAATGTCTATGCTAATATTACTGTAAGAGACTGGAACGGCTATCAGGACATCAACCTTACAAATGCAACATTTTATGCATATACAAACATCTCAGGAGACCCTGATGACAATAATTCACATTATACAGATGCCTTATGTGATTTTATTTCAGGAAGCGGTTACCTTGCTAATTACACCTGTAACTTTTCAGTCTATTATTATGCAATAAACGGGACATGGACAGCGAATGTTTCTGTATATGATGACTCATATATGGAGGACCCTGTGAATTTTTCAGATTTTAAAGACTGGCTGACAAACACAACAATAATACACCCTTTATATGCACTGAATGTTACAGATGGTATTGATTATGGTGAAATGCAGCTTTTGGCTGCAGGGGATATTTCAGAAAATATAACCTCTAATGTTACTAATTTTGGCAATATGCCAATAAATGTTACAGTACAGGGTTATGGTTTTGTAATGGGAGACGGCCTGGCAATGGTATGCGACCAGAGAAACATAAGCATAAACAATGAAAGGTTTTCTGTTGATGCAGATGCAGATTTTGCATCAAAGACTGCATTGACAGGAGCCATACAGACTATTGGAGGATTAACAATACAAAAGCAGACTGATCCGGGAACACAGATGATTAATGTAACCTACTGGCAGCTGTATATTGACCCCAATGACAGCCCATTCGGTGTATGCAATGGCTCTGTGATTTTTTCTGCAATTACTCCATGATTAAATTATTCTTATTAATAGAAAATTTTATAAATTATAATAAATATATCTTTAGAAGAAGTAATTAAATTCATTAAAAATTTTAACAATTAAAATTTTGTGCTTTTAAAAGGGGTGTAATTAATTGAATAAACTTATATTCAGGAGAATTTTCTTTGTAATAACTATTCTAGTATTAGCCATATTTTTTTCATCCCTGTCTTTGGCACAGGACCGGATAATTGTCAATTCTGCTGACTGGAGGGATGTTTATTCTGTTATGTTATATGCAAACCTGAAAGAAATCCCTGCAAATTTTTTAGTCAGTGACAGGCATTCAACCATTTTACTGAACTCCATACCCCAAAGCCAGGAAATAGAGGTTATAAGCTCTTCAGATAACCCTTTTATTGTAGGTTATGAATCAACTATAAAAAACAGGGGATATGATGGTGTAACAGAGTATAAATACAGGAATGTCAATCTTGAGCTTGCCAGAAAGCTTGAGGATATAAATAAGTTTATTATAGTGGATGATTCATATGGCTATAATGCCCTTGCAGTTGCTTCTTATGCATCTCTTGATAATTATTATGTCCTGTTTGCAGATGAAAGGAATATTGCTGTCATAAATAATTTCTTAAATGATAGAGATGTGAATGATCTGATATTATACGGCCAATTAGACAGGGAGGTAAAAAATGCCCTTTCGAGATATAATCCTGATAGCATTTTCAATAAAGACAGGTTCATAGATAATGTTGAGATAGTAAAAAGATACCAGAAAATAAAGAGTTCAAAACAGGTTGTTATGTCCAATGGTGAATTTATTGAGACAAGCCTGGTATCAGGAAGCGACCCTGTTTTGTTTATAGGAAGGGCAAGTGTTCCCCAGGCAATACTGGATTATGTTGAAGATTCTGATTTTGAGATTGGTGTTTTAGTTGGGAATGAATTAATAGGCACAGCAACCTATATACGAAGGGAAACAGGGTTGAGTGTCTTTGTCAAATTCGGCCAGAGTGCAAGGGTGCCTTCAGGTACAATTTCTGCAGTTGAGGATTTAGACAGGTTCCCTATGCCTCGTTATGTTCTTGACTTATCCATAAGCTCTATTATGTTCAATACAGCAACACATTCTCTTGAAGTTACCTATAAAAATAATGTTGACCTTGCCACTTATTTAAAAGGCTCCATAACTGTCAAAGCAGGGGATGAGTCAACAGTTGTGGGTGATGAGGAGCCTGCTTTCATAGATGCTAATGAGTACAAAACCTTTATTTATGAGCTGGATATGCCTATTGATTTTGAGAATGTAAATTTAACAGCAGATGTTTATACTATTTTTGGTGAATCGCCGTACTCTCTGGAAAATGTTCTGGAGGGAATATTTAGTGTTGAAGTTGTTACTGTAATTGATGATACCCGGATTGAAATAGAGGATGCTGTTTATGATTCCCGAAACAATGAGTTTCTGGTAAGGATAAAAAATACAGGAGAAGTGGATGCTTATGTGGATGTCGAGATTATAGATTTATATATTAATGGAGAGGAGATTATAGCAGGCAGTGAGAATATAAACAAGCTAAAACCCGGGGAATCTGTATGGGTTCCTGTAGATGCTGATATGGCTGAAGAAGATTACTCTTTTAATGAGAAAATAAAAGTAAGGGCAAGATACGGGGAAAGGGAAAACTCACTGATCAAGATTGCTTACAAAGAGTTTGACCTGAAATTAAAGAAAGCAGATTATGCATTGTATATTATAATAATACTAATAATCCTACTATTATTGTTAATAATACTCACCAAGAAAAAATGCCGGGTTTGTGGTCACAAAAATCCTAGACATAAGCATAGATGTAAGAAATGTGGCCACAAACTACCTTTTATCTGAGATTTTTTAATATAATTTAATCAGATTTCTGTATTAATAATTTTTAATATATAATATATGAATTTGTTTAATATTTGAATAAGTAAAAAAATAAGTAATTAAATAAGTAACATTTAAATATAATAACATCCATAATATCTGATACTGCACATTATAATGCAATATAAAATGAAATTTAAAAGAAAACTTTATTCGAGAGGGGGAAGTCATGAAACAACCTTGCCCCAGCCCATTCTGTTCAATTTAGATACTGAAAAGAAAAAATATGATGTTATTTTCAGATATGATTCTTCTAAGAAAAAATGGTATATTGATTTTGAGGAATATAATCAGGGAAATAAAAAATCAAAAGCTAAAAAATGATAACCTTAAAGTTTTTAAAAAGATTTGAAAAGCATCATAAGTCTTTAATATTCTCGATTATTTTTCTTATTGTCACAGCAGGCATATTATTTATCATGGAGAATATTGCTCCGGGGAGTTTTGGTGAGATAACAGGAATGGCATGGACAAAAGTCAATGTCACCCAGGCTAATTTCACAGTCTGCACTTTTTCTTTGGAGCCAGGATGGAACCTTGTTTCATTTCATTGTGTTCCTTCAGGACTGCCCAGAAATTATGCGTTGGATTCAATAGCCTCAACATATGATTATATATTTGCCTATGAAAGTAGGTATGATGAGTGGTATGCTTATAACCCATCTTTGCCCTCACATTATACTCAGAATCTGAATTATGTCAGCCGTGACCAGGGTTATTGGTTATATATGGACCAGTCAGATGTATTTTTTTATAATGGGACAAGGAAAATTGATAATGAAATCAAGCTTTTCTCAGGCTGGAATCATGTTGGATATCCTACACCAAATGAAAAAATTATCAATGAGTCTTTGGAATCCATAGAGGATAATTGCGTGGTAATAAGGATGTATAATGCTTCATCTTCCCAATGGCTGCATTACAACTGCACATCAGGTTTGGGAAATTTGAATTATACTTTTCCTGATTACGGCTATTGGATTTACATGTGGGTTGATATGTCAGGTACAGACACATGGGTGATAAATTGGTAAGAAAATTATTTTTAGGATTAATAATATCACTCATAATACTCCCGCATTTAGTTTTGGCTGTCCTCCCAATACCAACGGCTTTATATGGGACAGTGACTTTTTATGAAGCTAATATTTCTGCAGGGACAGTGACTGTCAGGGCAGATAGTCAGGAATGCGGCTCTTATAATGTGAACCAGGAGAGCTATTACGGGGTATTATTGTGTGTCGGGGATGATTTTGAGACAGTTACAGATGAGGGTGCTTTGCCTAATGAGACTTTGAGGTTTATTTATAATGGTTATGACACAAGCACTGTTGTAAACGGGAATCTGGAAACTGTAACCTGGGAGGAAGGGATATATAAAAAAGTGGATATAAGGGTTCCTGTGGTTGTATGCGGGGATGGTTTTTGTGATTATGCTTTTGAGTCTAATGCTGTATGCCCTGAAGACTGTGATGACATTCCTCCTGATGGAGGCGGGGGCGGAGGGGGCGGAGGAGGCGGTGGTGGTGGGGGCGGAGCAATAGGGGGTATAATCTATCCTGTATTTTTATGTGAGGAAGATTGGGTATGTACAGAATGGGGGCCATGCCAACCCAATGGAATACAGTACAGGAACTGCACTGATTTGAATGAATGCAATACAACTGAAAATAAGCCCATAACTGAAAGGGAATGTGATTATACAGGAACCTGTTCTGACGGGGTACAGAACTGCCATAACGGGTCATGTGAGCTGGGCGTTGACTGCGGAGGACCCTGTGACCCATGTAAAACATGTTATGACAGCATACAGAACTGCCATGATGGTTCATGTGAGGAAGGCATAGACTGCGGAGGCCCATGTTCACCATGCGGGAATTGTTCAGACGGCATTAGAAACTGCCATGCAGACGGCACCTGTGAGGAAGGCATAGACTGCGGAGGCCCATGTGAGCCCTGCAGGGCAATTTTTCCCAAAATTCAGCTGCCGAAATATGTCTGTGTAAGGGTAATAGACCCCTGGAATAAGTATTTATGGATATTTTTGGGAGTTATATTATTCAGTGTTATATCTAGAATTATAATAGACCAGTACAGGATTAAAAAGATAAAGGAAAATGATGTACTGGATGAGTTTAAGAGGGCAGAACTATATCTGTCTGTTCATAAAAGCATGTGGCTTTTTGTGGTTACAACATTATTGGTAACAATCATATTGCTTCTGTATTATTATTTCTTTGCTTTATGTCCAGGCGAGAAATTTTTAATGACACTATGGTTTTTAATAGGAGGCCTGGCACTGGTCCCTTTGGTAATCCACAGGATAATAAAGATTATGGAATATGATGAGGAAGAGAAAAAAGCCAAGGCAGAGATTTTAAACAGCTCTTATCATAAGTATATGCAGAAGGTTATTGATATGGAAAATAAAAACCTGAAGGAAATAGAATCTGAGATTATAGTCAAGATATATGATTTATCCAGGGATGAGAAGTTCAAACAGGTCCTGAAAGATTATCCTTCCCTGAAAAAGATTTACAAGGATATGCTCGAATTGTATGACCTGTATACTGAAAAGAGCTCTGCATATGAAATAGAAAAGGACTTATGTGACAGGATAAGGGATATTGAGAATAATCCTGATTTTAAAAAACTAGTCATGAAAGAGCCTGAGGTAAGGATAGTATATGATAAATTAAGGTTGGTTTATGAGCATTATGAAAGAAAGCAGGAATTATATGATCAAATAGAGCAGATGGAAGACAAAGCAAAAGAGGAGTCCCATAAGAAGAAAAGTAATGATGATAATAATGAAAATGAGGAAGATGAGACAGAAAACAATGAAGAGGAAGATAAAAACAGTGAAAAAAATGAGTGATTTAATATAGTTTATTAATTGATAAAAATCCAAGAACGATGATTTTTTATAATTTTATTCTCTCATATCTATACATAAATATGATAAAAGTATTTTTATAATAAATATATTTATATATTATAATATTTTTATATCAAAATAGAAAAATATTTAAATGATTAATATCATAAAAATGATATAGTGTAGGTAAAACTATACTAAAGAGATTATATAAAAGAACCTAGCAAAAGGAAAAACAGGGAAACATAGATGAAAAGAGTCAACATAAAACTGGAGGAAGAAATTCATACAAAGGCTAAGATAATCTCTGTTCTGAAAGGTATTACTTTGAATGAGTATTTGTCTGAAGCTATAGAGCGATCTGTAGAAAAAGACAAAACCTTACTTAAAGATATCAAGAAGAAGTTTTGAAGTATTGACATTGACAAGCAAAAGCAAGGACTTGAACAAAGTAAGGAAAAGCAAGGACTTGGACTTTCAGAACAGAGGTCTTAATAGCCTTAACTCCAGTAAATATGAGTTATAATAAATTACAATAACAAAATGACTGTAAAAGGAAAAAAGGAAAAAGAAAAAACCAAAGAAGAAAAAAATCCGTTAATCATGTTTTCATTAGTTATTTTTATTTTCCTTTTAACAGTATGCATGAGTTATGCCCTGGGAATAAATTTAGAGAGTCCTGTTGATGATGATAAGTTAAATTATAATGATGTTGTATTTAATTACAACATATCAGATTTTACAGAAAACCTAACCTGTAAGTTATATATAGATAACAATTATAAGGGAAATTCAACAATAACTAATAATAGTATTTACAATTTCTCTGAACATTTAGATGATGGAAATTATTCATGGTATGTAAGTTGTAATAATGGAACAAATACTAGTGATTCGGCAATATGGAATTTTTCCTTGGACACTCATGCGCCTGAAATAACCGACAGCGGCCCTTCAGGTATAAATTATAACAAAGCTGTAACTTTATCTTTGGAAACAGATGAGATAAGCACATGCAGATATGATGCAGATGATAATGATTATGATGATATGTATTATATATTTGAGGACACTGATTCAACAGAGCATTCTCAGGATTTGTCTTTGGGAGAAGGAACTTATCATTATTATGTGAGATGCAATGATGAATACGGGAATAAGATGGATTCATCTGAAATTATAAGTTTTGAAATAGACCTTGAAGTCACAGCCGATATAACTATAGAGGATGATGAAGATGATGACCCTCCTGAAATAGATAATACTCCTGTCTTAAAAGAAGGGACATATAAGATTGAAGTCATAACATCTGAGGCTCTTGACAAGGCTCCTGACCTTCATTACACCTTCCATGATGAGTCAAAGCAAAGGGATATTGCTTTGGTTGGAGGAAATACAAAATGGGAAGGCTACATGATAATAGAGGATTCAACACCAAACAAGATAGGGCAGTTCCATTTCAGGGAATACGGCTCTTCAGAAGATAATGAGATAGAGTCCGGGGAATTATTCCTTGTTGATACAATTGAGCCTGATGCTCCTGAAAGCTTTGAGGTAATGTCGCAGAATAATGGCGACATAATAATGGAATGGCATCATGATGGTGATGATGTTGATTATTATAACATATACAGGAAAACAGGTTCTGGCGTGAATTATGTGGATTATTATGATAAAACTGAAAAAACTCATTTTACAGATGATGATGTAACTGTGGGCATGGAATATTATTACAGGGTTTCTGCAGTTGATAAGGCAGGAAATGAAGGAGAATTATCAAAATCAGGAAATGCAATGGCTCTGGTAACGGATTATAAAGAAAGCACAAAAAACCAATTGTCTGATAAGTCCATATATAAGATAAATGAGAAAATAAAAGAACTGGAATCTGATGTTAT
The DNA here is from genome assembly GCA_964594025.1 of uncultured Methanosarcinales archaeon. Classification (GTDB taxonomy): domain Archaea; phylum Nanobdellota; class Nanobdellia; order Woesearchaeales; family UBA9642; genus JAFGLI01. The sequence goes on along the minus strand of CAZQLC010000018.1, from coordinate 2,564 downwards.
GGATGTTGATAACAATATCAATGAATTGAATGAAATAAGCAATAATGAAAAAAGCATTGTAATAAAACATATGGATTTGATTACAAGGGCAAAAGGGGCAAAAAACAATATTGATTCTTTGATAAAAGAGCTGGAGAATCTTAAGAAAGAATATAAGACTGATGAGGAAATCAATAAGATATTGGAAAAAAGTGATGAAAGGCTGAAAAGCTATAAAGAGGATGTGGTGCATGATATTGAGATATATGATAAAATAACATACACACAACTTCCTATTGGGACTACAGAGGTAAAGGCTAATGTAAATGAATACCTTATTGATAAGGATATGACTGCAAATGAGATTGAAGCTTTTTTAGAGGATTCTGTAAAACTGCAGGACAATCTTGAGGTTGAAGCTGAGCTAATCACTGCAAGGATTTCTTTTTATGGTGCTGTAACCCGAGAATACAGTATAGTCAGGAAAACAGTCTTATATAAAGAAGGCATGGAGAATGCAGTTATAATTGAGAGTATTCCAAAAGAGATATCCTCAAAAGCTACTGAAATCGAGTTCAGTGAGCAGCCTGATGTTTTGAAAAATGACCCTGTTGTGTCATGGGAGTTCAATAATCTTACAAGTTATGAGTATATCTATTCTGTCGAGGGGTTGAAAGAGCCTGTTCTTCTGCAGGATACAAAAACAATAATATCAGCTAAATTCATAAAATATTCTGGTGATATGATTACAGGACAGGCTACAGGAAATGCAGCTGCAAGGCTTAAGGGCTTATTTTCAGTGGATATAATACTGATAACTTTCGGCATAATCCTGATAATAGGATTGGTTTCTTATTATTTTTTCTTTCTTGAGGATAAGGCTGAAACAGGACAAGATGATAAAAATGAGCCGGACTTTTTCACAAAATTAAAGGAAAAGATATCCTCTGGAAAAAACCCCATTATTTCTCCGGAAGACAGGAAAGAATATGATAAAAGGCATTTTGATGAGGTGGCATCTTTAATGTTAAACCAGATGGCTCCTATGTTAAAGGAAGCAAACAGGCATGCGAATAACTTGGATTATGATAATGCACTTGATATCTATAAATATCTTAATAATTTATATTCCGGGCATGACTTCCCTATGGAGATGGGGGAAATGGTCGAGAAAGAGCTTGACTATATCTATAATAAATTATCTGTTATTCATAATATAAATAAAGCACATAACTATGTGGACAATAAGGACTGGGGAAAATTAAAAGGTAACCTGAAAAAAATAAGGGAATCTTACCAAAGAATAAAGCCCCTTATAAAAGATACAAAATTAGAGGATAATCTGAAAAAATCACATGATTATTTCTCTTTTGTTTTGTCTTCATATGACTATAATATTAACAATTAAATCATATATTAACTATGATTACCGCCCTTGTGATACATAAAAATGAGGATTTAGGCCATTTTAATGGAAAAATAATATTCAAACCGTAACATTTATATACTAGTTATACTACTAATATACATAATAGTATACTAATTACCAAAAAATATTAGAAATGGAATTACTGAGAGTGAACCATGGTTAATAAAAAAAGCAGGATACTCTGGATATTTATCGTGTGTATAATAGTTGTTTCTTTGTTTTCTTTCGTATCTTTCGGTAATACTCCAAGTGCCAATTATGAGAAAGTCACTGTGAGGACCAGAGTAAATATCACCCAGGCCCAGCCAGAGGTTTTATCTATAGTTATAGACGAAAATGTAAATGGTATGGAAAATATTACATTAAGGGCAGGACTGACCAGGAATGTCTATGCTAATATTACTGTAAGAGACTGGAACGGCTATCAGGACATCAACCTTACAAATGCAACATTTTATGCATATACAAACATCTCAGGAGACCCTGATGACAATAATGCACATTATACAGATGCCTTATGTGATTTAATTTCAGGAAGCGGTTACCTTGCTAATTACACATGTAACTTTTCAGTTTATTATTATGCAATAAACGGTACATGGACAGCGAATGTTTCTGTGTATGACCAGTATTTTATGGATGATCCTGTTGCTAATATAAACTTTACAGACTGGATGATAAACACAACAATAATACATCCTTTATATGCACTGAATGTTACAGACGGCATTGATTACGGGGAAATGGCTGTAGGGGATATTTCAAATAATATAACTGCTAATGTTACAAATTTCGGCAATGTGCCCATAAATGTCACAGTTCAGGGCTACGGCGCTTCAATAGGAGACGGCCTGGCAATGGTCTGTGCACAAAGGAATATCAGTATAGAGGATGAAGCATTTTCTACAGATTCAGCAGATGATTTTGCAGCAAAGACACCATTAGACGGCAATATACAGGATATGCCTGGTTTAACAATACAAAAGCAGACTGATCCCGGAACACAGATGATTAATACAACCTACTGGCAGTTGTTTGTAGACCCTGCAGATAACCCATTCGGTTTATGTAACGGCTCTGTGATATTTTCTGCAATTGCTCCATAACTTTTAAAAACCAGCAGATTATTCTTATTGTATTATGGAACAGATTAATA
>CAZQLC010000017.1:0-13446 GCA_964594025.1 uncultured Methanosarcinales archaeon | reverse complement strand
TTTGCTTTTTCCAGTTTTTTATTAAAATCTTTTAAGAAATCTTTCATTTTGCAGGAAGTCATCTTCTTGCATTCGCCGCATAAAAGAGCTCCGGATTTGCATTTTTTATATATATTCTCTAATTCCTTATCTTCCTCTATTAAATGCTGTTTTAATAATTCAAAAATCATGCACTTTTCAGGCTGTCCGCCTTTTTTCTTCTGCTCCTCTATGGAAACCCTGCCGCCGGTCATGGCATTCATTATTTTTTTCTCTGTTTTTTCAGGGTCTTCAGGCAGTTCTATAAAAGAGTCGGGCCTGCTTTTTGACATCTTTAATTTTCCATCCAGAGAAGGAGTATATTTATGCTCCAGAGAACTGGGAAGTACAAAACCATATTTGCTTTTCAATCTTCTTGTTACATCCCTTGTTAATCTTATATGGGGGTCCTGGTCAATTCCCACAGGTATTACTCCGGGCATGGGTTTTTTCAGCTGGGGATATAAAATATCTGCCACCTGTGTTGCTGCTGCAAGAATCCTTGAAGGGTCAGCATCACCATAAACAGCCCTGAATTCATTCAAGGTAATTCTTGATGCAAACTCATAAGCCTTATAGATAACATCCTTATTTTCAGACTGGAAATAGAAAACTGTTTTCTTGGGGTCCAGACCTAAAGCAATATAAGCAGGAATATGAAAGTTTAAGGCTCTTTTCTTGGCTTCTTTCAAGCTCACTCCCCTTGTGGTTAAAGCCTCCAGATCTGCAACCAGAATATAAGTAGTTGCTCCCTGCTCCTGAAAATACTTAAGGTTTTCAACTGTTAACTTATTGCCTAAATGAATCTTATCTCCCGTAGGCATTATTCCTGAGAGAGCATAAAAAGGCTTTTTGTTTTTTATTGAGGCTGCTATTATTTTTAAATCCCGGCCGGCAAAAACGACATTCCTTCTCATAATCCTGTTTGGATTCGGAAACATCTCTAAATTAAACTCTTCCAGGCCAAAATCTTTCATTATCTTTTCATAATCTTTTATTAGTTTAGAGCCCCAAGGGTCTATTATTTTTGCCATTTTAGATAAAATAGAGATATTTATTATTTAAAACTTACTACTTTATTCCTTAAAAATATTATTTATAATATTATGTGCATTTTCTCTTTTCTTTGGAAAAGCAGCAAGGCTTATCCTTATATGGAAGCATTCCCCTGACTCTGTTAACTCATATGTATCCTCAAAAAGCTTATTCCTCGATAATCTTAAATAAAAGTTCAGGTTATTGTCTGTCCTTGAATCCATTTGTTTTGATATTTTGTTTTTATCTTCAGAGGATAATCTTTTGTTTAAATTTTCCAGGAAATCATTACAATGTCTGTCTTTTTCCAGTCTCATAGTATAAACAAAGATGGGCATTTCATTGAAACCTGATGTTTTCTGTGTTTTTATATCTGGGGTTTTTTCATTATCTATATCAAAAGGCATAATCTTAGCAAAAGTATGTTGAATCTTCTCAGGCTTTATATTCTCATCCTCTCTTGCAAAAACCCTTATCTCTATGTTGTGGGCTAGTTTCATTTTATTTTTATATATAGAAAGTTTATTAATATTTTGTGTTTAACAGTTAATTTTTTAATAAAGAACAATCTATGATTATAAATGAAAACAATAAAAGAAGGGAAAGCTAAAATAAAAGTTCCTGAAACTGAAAAGATTAGTGCTGATATGGATGTTTTCTATAATCCTAAAATGGAATCCAACAGGGATATTACTGTATTATTGTTAAAAACTATAAAAAAAGACAATATGAACATAGGCTTGCCTCTTGCAGGAACGGGAGTCAGAGGAATAAGGTTTTTAACAGAATTAAATAAAAACAAAACAAACTCCATCATATTTAATGACCATTCTGAAAAAGCTGTTAAATTAATAAAAAAGAATATAGAATTAAATGAAGAACAAATAAATTGCAATGATATAGAAGTATCATGCATGGACTCAGATGAATTCTTACTGAAAAACAAAGGTTTTGATTATATTGATATAGACCCTTTCGGCAGCCCTAACAGGTTTCTTGATTTGGCTGTGAAAAAAATAGCAAGAGATGGTATTTTAGCTGTAACCTCAACAGATACAGCATCTTTATCAGGAACTTATCCAAAAACATGTAAAAGATACTACTGGGCTGAGCCTTTGAGAAATGAGATAAAACATTTGGTTGGTTTAAGAATATTAATAAGAAAAATACAATTAATAGCAGCACAATATAATAAAGCTTTAACTCCGGTATTGTCTTATTATAAAGACCATTATTTCAGAATATTCTTCAGAGTTAAAAAATCCAAAAAATCATGTGACGGATTATTGAAAAAACACAATTTTCTGTTTTATTTTAATAAAAAAGTAGGCCCTTTGTGGCTGGAAAAATTAAATGACAATAAACTGATCAAAAAAATGCTTGATAATACAGAAAAACAACCAGTCAAAAAATTTTTAGATTTGATTTATGAAGAATCTAAAATAGATAATATTATATTTTATCCAATACATGAATTAGCCAAGGAACTGAAAATTAAGAACACGCCTAAAAATGAAACAATTATAAAAGAATTAAAAAATAAAAAATACAAAGCCAGTCTAACTCACTTTACGCCAAATGGAATAAAAACAGACATGGAAATGGATGAGTTTTTAGGGTTTTTTAAAGAATTAAGCACTAAATGAGAATATTTAAAAAAAGATTAATATTTATTATGAAATGGATTTGATTATCCAATAGCCCTTCTGACATCAGTCACTTCAACACTTTTTATGCCCTCTATTTCAGAAATTTCATCTTCAAGAGCATCAGTGGTTCCTTTTTCTTCATTCATTACAAACATCATTATTAATGATTTTAAGCCAAAAGCCACGGGTTTTGTTTCTGTTTTCATTTCTTCATTTTCTGTGAATTTTTTGATTTTTTCTTCTATCTGTAATTTTAAATCCTCAAGATTTATTTCCGGACTTTCAGGCATTATACTGAAAGTTATTATTACATTTGCCATTTTTTTATCTTTTTAATTAGGCCCTTCAAAACCACATTCGGGACAAACATATTTAGTGCTGGTCTTTCTGCACTGAGAACATCTTATTATCTCATATTTGGTGCATCCTGGACAAGGAAACCTTACAGAGCCCTTGTCATTTGTTATCCTTTTCTTGCATGAAACACATACTGGTTTTTCTTTTTCAGCCATTTTAAATCTAAGAATTATGGAGTATTTAAAAAGGTTATGGAATTTGGTATCCAAATTCCAAACTTAGAAAAACTTTGTTTTTCGTAAGTTACGAAATTACTGAGTAATTTCTAACTTAGGAATTCTCTGAATTCCGTAAGTTACGTTTGGATACTTTGAATATTTATTTTTTAGAATATTTATCTGATTTATCCATATTCCTGAAAGTCTTTACAAGGTCAACAATGTATTTTCCCTCATCAAGCTTATAAATAAGGGGCTGTTCCCCGAACAGGCTTACAATATCAATCTCATATTTTCCGGGCTTCAGTATATTTATTGACTCGATATCAAGAACTACGGGCTTTTCCCGATCTATTTTATCCCCTATGAGGTCATATACATCTTCCTCAATCTGCTCTTTCTCTTTTTTAGTTAATTTGAAAACTTCTTCTTTCTTTTTTTCAAGATTCTCTTTTTTTATGTAGAAAAAAACCTTACTGCCACAGCTACATCCTTTTAAAAGCTCCTCTGAAGCATCTTCATAAATCTCCCCGCAACGAACACACTGGTGTGGCATTTTTTAAATCCCTATGATTTTTTAATTGTGATATTTATTATTTTGTCAACAACTGAATGTTGTTTGGGTCTTTTTTTATCTCTTTTATTATGGAAGCAGGCCCTATAATAGTCAACCCTTTTCTTGAGCCGAGCAGAACGTTTACCAGAAAATGCCTGATTTTTTTAATCCAGTCTTCATCTCTGTCCTTAAAAGCCCACTCATCTATCTCTACACCCTTAAATTTTCTGTTTATCTCTTCCATTGTCTTTGCTATCAACTCACTTTTCTCCTCTGATTTTAATCTTCCTTCAAGCAGGATTATTTTTTCTTCCTTAACAATTTCAAGAAGTTTTCTCACTCTTTCTTTGCTTGATAATTTTACTATTTCCCCATAAGGCACAAACTGTATGGTCAAACCTTTATTCTTTACCATTTTATCTTGTAATCTTAAATAATTCTTTATAAAAGTGGTCTATATTCTTTCCGAATTTAGCGCTTATCCCTAATACTTTGTACTGTGGAAAAGCATCCTGGACTTTATCTAAATCAGAACTTTTCAAATCCACTTTATTACCGACAACCAAAACAGGAATCTTTCTTGCCTGAAGATTGCCTATGATAGTTATATTAACCTGGCTGTAAGGCTCTTTTGTAGAATCAAGAACAACGACAACAGCATCCATATTGTCAAGCCATTTTATAGAATCAATAACTCCTTTTGTTGCTTCTTTTGCTCTTTTTTTTGCTTCTTTTTCCTTCATTCCTACTTTTAAGAAGTCTTCATAATCTATTTTCGTGGCAATTCCGGGTGTATCAACCAAGTTAAATGTAAGTTTTCTTCCCCTGTCATTTGTTATTGTAATCTGCTCTTTAATCTGAATTTCCCTTGTCTCATGGGAAATATTAGAAACAGTGCCCATTTCCTCACCAAGCCAATCTTCACATATTTTATTTGCTAAAGTGGTTTTCCCGCTATTCGGAGGACCATATAAACCTAGTTTTATCTGCTTTTTTTTCTTAAATAACCTGTTTAAAAACCTTTGTAAAAAGGTTGAAAATATATTCACCATTGTTAAAAATTGTGGAGGTTTTTGTTTATAAAGGTTACGGAAATTTATGGAATAAATTTCCTAACTTAGGAAACGCTCTGTGTTTCCGTAAGTTACGAAAATGTTCCATTTTCGAACTTAGGAAATAGTTTATTTCCATAAGTTACGAAATTATTCACATTTACAATCAATACATGACTCAGAAGGATTACAATCTGATTCATATTCACATTCTTCATAGAAGCCATAAAAATTGGGATTTTGTATTATACCATCCCCACATATACTGCTGTAGTTTATTATTTTTATTTTTTTATTTGCATCTTTTATAATAAGATTCTTTCCTTTCCCTATTGTGCCATTGACACTCTGGTCCAGAAAATCAACATATTCCTCCCTCTTATACCACAACACAATCTCAGAATCACCGATTATGGTTATATTGTAATCAACATTATCAATTGTCTGGGGCAATGTAAAATATCTTTGATAACCCATACTGACTGAATCTGCAAGTATTACCTCGTTCTCTACAAATTCCAATAACTCCCCTGCTCTTCTTTGTGCCTTTTCCCTCTCTATTTCATTTATCTTGTTGCCTACAACAGTAAACATACCTATAAAAACAAACATCATAAAACTTGCCAGAAGAACAAATTCTGTAGCTGCCTGTGTTTTTTTTGAAAACATTTTATATCAGCTCTATAAGCAGATAGTCTCCTTTTGATTCTATCCTTACTTTTATTAATCCTGTATGAAAATCATCTGAAATATTATACAAGGTAACCCCTGAATCTGTAAAATTATAGGGTGTGGTAATATTTAAATCTGTAAAAAATACTGTTTCCTCTATGCCCTGCTGGGTTTTATAAGCAATGACCATCTCCTCTTTTGGGATAAAATACACATTTTTTACTATCTCAGGTATATTTGCCTCAAGCTGAACCCATGACCCCTCTCCCAGACTATACATGGCTTCTGCCCTGTCCAGTATCTTATTCCCCACAAGGTTTATCTGGCTTTCCATAACCTCAATATTTGAAGTCTGGGAATAATTATAAAACAATATAGCAGCAGGGAATATAATAGCAAAAGCAACACCTACAATAGTAAGATACTCTACTGCTGCCTGGCTTTTCCTTTTAAATTTAAGAAATTTCATATAAACCTCTTTTTTATTATTGTTTGTATATTTATTAATCTATTGCTGAAAGTTTATAAAAATTTCCATTTGAAATGCTCCTGCCGGGAATCAAACCCGGGCCTGATCCTCCGCAGGGACCCATTCTATTCACTATACTACAGGAGCTTTTTTGGTTTAATGTTTGATTGCAATAGTCGAAGGGGCTCTTCTTCCAACACAAGGGCCGTCTTTTACAGTAAAACCCGCATTTTTTAAATTTTTTCTGATTTTCCCAGCACATGAATAAGTTGTCAGTAGTGCCTTTGATTTCATTAATCTGAAAATATCTTCAAAAAATTTCTCTGTCCATAATTCAGGATTCTTCTTAGGGCTGAAAGGGTCTAAGAATACTGCATCAAACCTTTTGTTTAATTTTTTAATACTTTTCTGGGCATCATCTAAAATTATTTTTATTTTAAATTTTTCATTTTCATATTCCCAATTATTATTTATACATTTTTTGATTAAATTGTAGTTTTTAAAAGAATTATTTATTTGTAAAATCATATTTAATATTTCCTGATCATTCTCTAAGCCAATGATATTTATTTTAACAGATTTATCCAAATTCCAGATATAATCAATAGCTGCTGCTGTATTATAACCAAGACCAAAGCAAACATCCAGTATGTTCACAGAATTTTGTTTTTTTATCAGTCCTTCAAAACCTGAAGGTTCAGCATATTTTTTCAGAGCTTCCTCTTCAGCACCTGAAATGCTGTGGTATAATTCATCATATTTTTCATTCCTAAAAGTTAAAGAACCATCTTTTGTTTTTATCTTTTTCATTTTAAAGAAAAATACGCTCCGTTCGGGATTCGAACCCGAGTCCCCGGCTGTTTTCGATGAAAATATTATATTTCCATCACGAAAAGCCGGAATGATTGACCGGACTACACCAACGGAGCTTTTTATGAGAGTAAAAAATGGTCTCTTTATATATTTTTCTATGAAATAATCCCTGTTAAAAAATAAATTAATTAAATGGGCCCGTGGATAAAAGAAAACCTTGCGGTTTTCTGAACCTTTAGTTCATTTCACTATGTTCAATGAGACTAAAGGGATTTGAACCCTATTTATGAAATGGGCCCGTGGGGATTTGAACCCCAGACCTCCGGCTTTCCAAAGCCGTAAATGGAACATGGCCATATAAGACCGGCGCTCCACCAAACTAAGCTACGGGCCCATTTTTTAGTGAAATTTTACTAAAACTAAAAGGAGCTAAGTGAATGAAATGAACGCATGCTCCTTAGCTCGATTAAACCTGATAAGGTTTATGCGACAGCCGGGATTCGAACCCGGATTACCACCGTGGCAGGGTAGTGTCCTACCATTAGACTACTATCGCTTTTGCTATTATTTTTAGGAGAAAGAAACAATTTATAAATATTTTGTTATTATCGGAAACAAAAAACATAGTCACTCAACAAATACAGTTTCGTTCGTAGCTTTTTGTTTTTTACTATAGACAAAACAAAAAACATATAAATAAACTTATTTTTAATTAATTATTAAAAATCAAAAATATTGGGGCTTGTGATCTAGCGGCTATGATTCCTCCCTTACACGGAGGCTATCGCCGGTTCGATTCCGGCCGAGCCCATTCCATATTTTTATATTTTTTAAGGGATTGACGAACGAAGTAAGGAAACCCTTGGTTTTGGTGAAGTTTTTCTCAAAAACTTCCGGCCGAGCCCATTCCATATTTTTAGAAAAACTATAGGGAAGTAAAAAAATGCTGAAAAAACTACAATATAAAATAAAACCAAACCTCAGAAGAATCATTATGCCTAAGATAATACTCCTGATTTTTCTGGGAATCCTTTTTTATCTGGGAATATGGATTAATTTTTATCTTCTGGATAAAAAAATCCCTCTCTATATAAATATGATATTAATAATATTAGTTATTCTTCTTCTGATAATGGATTTTATATTAAGCTATATAAAATACTCAACTTATGAATACAGGTTTTACAATAACATCATTGAAATAGATATAAACAGAAAAAACACCAAAACAGTTGAATATCACAATATAAAAACTGTTGATTATGAAAAAAACCTGTGGGACAGGATTTTTAATACAGGCAGTCTAATAATAAATCTGAAAAAAAACAAAAAACAAAAAATATCCTTTATAGACCATTCAAGGAATTATTATATGTATATGAAAAAGATTATTGAACTCAACAAAACAGAAAATATATAATTATAAATTCTATAATTTTGTAATACTTATTCTTCAACCAGTATCTCAATCATCCTGCCGAATGCAGGCCTTGAAATCAAAACACCTGCTGAGATACCTATAATTGTTGTCAGGGCAAATCCTTTCAATAAACCAGCTCCTGCAAACCACAACGGCAGCATTGCAACAAGTGTTGTAAAATAAGCAGCCATTATTATAAAAAACGCTTTCTTGAGTTTTTCCTTCCAGTTGCTGTATATCTCTGTTTTTTCATTTAATGTCTCATCAGTTATTATGATTAAATCATCCACTCCTGTTCCTACTGCAATAATAATACCTGCTATTGCGACCAGGTCAAGGTTCCATGAAATCATTGAAGCAATTCCTAATATGATAATTACTTCTGAAACGAGAGTCAATGCTATGGGGACTGCTATTATCCATTTTCTGTATCTTAATGTAATTACTGTTATGACAGAAAACAAAGCAAGAACTCCTATGAATAAAACATTCTTCAGGAAATCTTCTCCAAGTAAGGGACTTAAGGTGTCTGTTTTTATTATCTCTAATTTCACAGGAAGGCTTCCTGTTATAAGAATAGTCTGCAACCTTTTCATATTGTCCAGTGTATTCATAGCAGCCTCTTCATATGTCCCTCCCGAGCCCGAGCCCGATATACTAATTTCTGTTTCAGCCTTACCTTTTAAGCCTGCACCTATTCTTAATTCATCAACAGGTTCATCATCAAGAAACAAAGAAAGGTTCTGTGACAAATATCCTTCCTCATCTCTTCCTGTTCCTTTATCAATTATTTCAAGGTCTTTTGTGGCTTCAGCCTGCCTCTGTGCTGCTTCAGGGGTTAATGATATTGAAAACCTGAATTCACACACATACCCGCTTGTTGTTTCAATACATCCCTGGGAAATTATTCCTGAGCAGTCTGCACTCCTGCATACATAAGTTATATCATTCCCACCCTTAAACACAGTCTCATTTACTATTTTAGCTTCAAATTTTCCCTGTTTTGAAAGCAATTCCTTCAGCTCTTCATCCTGTGCACCTGAAATCTCAACAAGAATAAAACTATTGCCCTCTAAATCCTTAAGGGTTTTGACATTGACATCAGCCAGGCCGTAAACATTCAGCCTTCTTTTTATATTTTCCACAACAATATCCATATCATTGGCTGATACTTTTTCCTCTGGTTGTAACAACACCCTTGTCCCGCCTTCCAAATCAAGCCCTTTCCTTATATTGCTTGTGGGGATTTCCTTCACATTCAGGCCAAGCGGTTTTTTTTCTTCATCCTGCTCTATTACAGTTATCCTATAATTTTCCTTGTTTGTTGTAATGATAAAAGACTGATTCACATTGAATCTTGATACAATATTATGATAATCCTCTAAATTATTAACAGGGATATTATTTATCTTTTCTATAATCTCAAGTGATGTAGGGCTTGCCCTTGATTCCGGATTATTTATCCCTGCAAGGTCAGCTGCAGAATCATCAATAACTGATTTAATTGCAACACCATGAGACATTGCAGGCAGTCTTGGGTGTATGGCTATCAGAGAAAGGAATAAAACCGCAATCAATAATAGTATTCTTCCGTTTGTAAATATCTTCTTGATTTTTGATTTCATTTTAATTCTGTTTATTTGATTTTTTTCTTTCCAGATACCATCTCACTATTCCTGCTGTCCCGAACCAGGTTGTAAACAAATCAACAATAAGTGCAATGATAAGAACAATCATTATCTGTCTTATGACCTGAGCCTGTGAAAAAACAAAAGCTATTGTTACAGCTGTCAATGTTGTCAGGCTCATCAATAAGCCTGTTCCCATAGAACTTAGAGTCCTTGAGAAGACTGTGCCGTATTTTCTTTTTAAAAGCCTTACACACAACAGAACATCAGTATCTACACTGTAACCAATAACCATCAGGAAAGCAGCAACACTTGCTGTGGTAAGTTTTATATTGAGAACTATTAAAACAGCCAGAGTAACAACCATATCAGTAAAGGCTGCAAGAATCACAGCAGAACTGGGAGCAAAGGTCCTGAAATACATGAAAACAACTATACTCATAAAAACAAACGCAATGGCAATGGCAATCAAAGTCTGCCTAAAAAAAGAATTTCCCAAACTTGGACCAATGGTTTCGATGGAATAATTGTCATCCATCCCCGGAACATTTTCCTTAAGAAAATCCACGAGCTCTTTTTCATTTAGCATAGTAGTCTCAACAACAATGGACTCCTGCTGGTTGGTCCTTGTTACAGTTACTACTTTTATTTCAGAGTCGGGAAATTTTTCATTTAATTTTTTTTCAAGTAAGCTCATATCTGATTCCTGGGATGCCTGTATAGTTATACTTGTTCCCCCTTCAAGGCTTATTCCCTTGTCTATAACTTCCCCTGTTTTTATCACATTCACAGAAATAACAACAAAAGCCAGAAACAATAATACAAAAGGAATAAACAATAATTTCTTATATTGTTCCTCATAAATCTTTTTTAATTTGACCATCAAAATACCCCGCTTCAATAATAAAAAGTTTTAATCTCCTTATTTATAAAACTTTCTCATTTTATGATTTAATTAATTTATATTATTTAATTTTTAACAAAAAACATTAATCAGAATTTTAATGAAAATCAAAAACTTTTTAAATTTTTATTTATATTTATAAAATATAAAAAAATCAATTTAGTATTACTCCAAAATATAATTAATAAAATATATATTAAAAACACAAAATATATAAAGGAGTAATTTTTTATGTTTGGTGGGGGTAAATTAATGACAAAGACAAAAGAAATCTTCAAAGTTTTTTTCAGGAATAAGCCGACCTTGATACTTATAAGACTGCTGGATTCTGAAAGTTCAAACAAAGAAGTGTATGCATCAAAACTGGCAAAATCTGTTGACTGCACATACAGCCATGTGGTAAAGGTCCTTAAAGAAATGGAAAAAGCAAAACTTGTTTCTTTTGACAAACAGGGAAGACTAAAAATACTTACTTTAACATCAAAGGGAAGAAACGTGGCAAAACACATGAAAAAAATAGAGATGATTCTTAAATAATTATTATTAATCTAAATTCTGTCTGTTAAAAAAGAAATATTATTTATATAATTTTATTCTTCCTGTGATTTCATTGTTGGAAAGAAAATCACATCCCTTATTGATTTTGAATTGGTCAATAACATAATAATTCTGTCTATGCCCATACCTATACCCCCCAAAGGAGGCATCCCGTAATCAAGAGCCTTGCAAAAATCATTATCAACAGGATTGGCTTCTTCATCTCCTTGTTTTCTTCTTTTTTCCTGCTCATTAAATAATCTTCTCTGCTCTATCGGATCATTCAATTCAGTATATGCATTTGCTATCTCCATGCCACAGATAAAAGGCTCAAATCTTTCTATTGCATCTTTCTTTTTCCTATGAGCCTTGCACAAAGGGGTTGTTTCTTTGGGATGGTCTATAATAAAAACAGGCTGTATAAGATTTTCTTCAACTATCTTAAAAAGTTCATTGATCAAAACTCCCTTTGTAACATGTTCTCCGACAGGAAGTTCAATATTGTTTTTTACAAGCTCATTTTTTATATTATTCTCAGTCATTTTTTCAACATCAAGATGGGCATATTTTTTTATGGCTTTCTGCATTGTCATTCTTTTCCACGGCTTTGAAAGGTTAATTGTTTTTCCCTGATATTTAAACTTGGTTTTCCCCAGAATTTTTTTAGCCAAATAAATAAATAAATCCTCACACAAATCCATCATATCCTCATAATCAGCATAAGCCTCGTATGATTCAAGAAGAGTATATTCAGGATTATGAGTTACATCAATAGACTCATTCCTGAAAACCTTACCTATCTCAAAAATCTTTTCAAAACCTCCTATTATCAGTCTTTTCAGGTTGAGCTCAAGCGAAATTCTCAGATAGATGTCTTTTTTTAAATCATGATGAAATGTCTTGAAAGGCCTTGCTGCTGCCCCGCCGTAAATATTCTGCAGGATGGGGGTTTCAACCTCTATATAATTTCTTTTTTTATAAAATTCTCTTATGGCCTCAATTATTTGGGTTCTTGTTTCAAAAACCTTTCTTGATTCTGGATTCATCAAAAGATCAAGATATCTCTGCCTGTATTTTAATTCGGTATCTTTTAAGCCGTGGTATTTTTCAGGCAAGGGTCTCAGGCTTTTGGATAATATTGTAAAATCCTTTACTTTTATTGTAAGCTCTTTTGTCTGTGTTTTGAAAACAATGCCTTCTATGCCTATAAAATCACCATTATCCGCATACTTCAGCATTTTATATTTTTCTTTGCCTAAGATGTCCTGGTTAAAATAAGCCTGTATCTTTCCGGTTGTATCCTTAATATCAAGAAATGTGGCTTTGCCCATCCTTCTTAAGCCCATTATACGGCCAACTGTTTTTTCTTTATTTTTTGACTCTTTTTTTATGTCTTTGTATTTTTTTATTATTCCTGAGATTTTTTTAGTAATATCAAACTTGTAAGGATAAGGATTTATATTTTTAAGATAAAGATTATTTAATTTTTCAACTCTTTCCCGAATAAGATCATTTTCTTTTAAGAGCTGTTTTTTTATGTTTTTTCTTTTCTGTTCCTCTTTTGAAATTTTGTCTTTTGTCATGGATTAGGTTAGAATCTGATTTTATATAAATCTTTTTATTTTGGTTTTAAAGTGGAGAATTAATCTGTAATTTTAAGTTTTCCCGTAACTTTGTCTATTTTGTTTTTATCATCCGGGCCTATGGAAACACATGTTACAGTTCCCGGCTTTAAAACAGTTCTGCCGGCATCTTTTATTAAAGCTGTGTTTAAACCTGAATCCTTTGCTTCCTGAAGGTATTTATACAACTCTTCCAGGTCTTTTACCTTAAGAACTACTTTTTTCATGCCCTGTTTTTTCCATTCGTTTATTATATCTTTTTCTGATTTTAATGAAGCATCCACAGAAGCATGGGCCACCTGAACAGCCATTTTGCCTTTCGGCAGTTTTAGATCCTCTCTCACTAAGATAACCTGTTTATATTCCATTTTTAATTTTCTTCAATTATTATATGCTCTACTTTTATAATCTCATAAAGAACTTTTATTATGCTTGCAAAACATAATATGATAATAACCCAGTTTTCTGTTACAGAATCAAACTCAAAGCCAAAAGTAGGCTTGCCTCTCTGAAGGTTCCAGAAGCTTATAAAAAATAATATTCCAAATATTAACAA
>CAZQLC010000016.1:0-14361 GCA_964594025.1 uncultured Methanosarcinales archaeon | reverse complement strand
GGCTTTAAATGAAGAAAGGGATTTTGTCCTGGGCTATTTTTCTGTGGCTGATGTTATAGGGCATTTGAACTTTGGAAATAATACTATGATGAAAATAATTTATAGGGAATTAGATGAAATAGCAGAAAAGATTAAAAACAATAATAAAGTAGACAAACTTATAATATTATCAGACCATGGAATGGAAGCCATTGGGATATTCGGAGACCACAGCAATCATGGCTTCTGGAGCACCAGCTTTAAGGAATTAAACCAGCCAAAAATTACTGAGTTTTTTAAGGTTATAAAGGAGGTAAAAAATGAAGGTTGAAATAAATGATAAGATTCTAAAAAGATTACAAAAAAGGGTTAAAGAAACAGATGAATTCAATAATGTAGAAGAATACATAAATTATATTCTGAAACAGGTTGCAGAAAGACTTGACCAGGAAAAAGAAGATAATAACGACAGTGAAGAAGTCTATTCTGAAGAAGATGAAAAAAAAGTAAAGGAAAGGCTTAAAAGTTTGGGGTACTTGGATTAAATATTCCTAATCTTTTTGAAAATCCTTCGGAATATTGAGGGTTAGCCTTATTAAGATTATATTCTGAATTATTCTTATGGAAAATTATTATTTAGATACATGTATATGGAGAGATTATTTTGAAAACAGAAAAGACAGATTCAGGCCATTAGGAGAATGGGCTTTCAGGTTATTAAAGAAAATAATATACAACAAAGAAAAAGTCATGTATTCTGATTTAGTTGTCAGTGAACTCTTAAACTATTTTGACAGAGATAAAATAAAAGAAATATTTAGTATTGTAAAAAATGACTTTTTGGAAAAGGTTGATATTAAAAAACATCATGGGGAAGAAGCTTTTGATTTAAAAGAAAAAGAAGGCATTCCTTTTGGAGATGCTTTACATGCTGTATTAGCAAAAGAAAATAATGCAATACTAGTTACTAGAGACAAGCATTTCAGAAAATTACTGAAAATTGTAAAAATAAGAAAACCTGAAGAATTAATCTAGTTTTATACCAAATCTTTTGGCATATTCTTTGCCAATTTTTTCCCTTGCTTCGCGTAAATCTTCATCAGTTACATGTTTGTCTTTTGCAAAACCTTTTAATTCCTCTAATCTTCTTATTACCATTTCCTTCTCCTTTTCCCTGATTTTATCTCTTATGGCTTCTCTAATAAATTCTGTTTTAGTGGAATAACCATTAGTATCAATGGTTTTTTTCATCTGGCTTATTAGTTTACTCCCTATTTTCAGGCTTATTGTCTGCATAGTATTACTAAGTAATATTAAATAATATATAAATCTTCTTATTTAATATCCGGAAATTTATCAAAAAAGAGAATTAATAAAACCTTTTAACTAAACTTTTCAGCCATATTAAATTCAGGCCTAATTTTTTCTCCACAGCCAGAACAATATCAAAGTCATCTTTTGTAAATGTCCTTAATATCATCAGCAATAAGAAATATAAAATAATATATAAGATTACAGAAACCCCTAATTCTATAAATTTGTTTATGGCAAAAACCCTGAAAACAGCCGCAGCTATCAGCACAGCAGGTATTCCTGCAGTAATGAATTTAAGATTATACAGCCAGTCAAATCTGAGTTTTTCATATCTCTTTGCTTTCCATAAGAATATTAAATTTTGGAAAGCCATTGAGCTTGCTGAGGCTATTGCTGCTCCTGTTATACCATACATAGGAATAAGAATTATATTCATCCCTATATTATATGAGGCTATTAACAAATCAACCCAGAAAATAAACCTTGTCTGCTTATGGACCATTAATATGTTCATATTCAGGCCGGTTGACAGATTAATCAAAAATCCCACAGAAACAATTATCAGAGGCATATAGCCCAATGCATATTCCTTTCCGTAGAACAAGGTTAATATTTGTTTTGAATAAAGAACCATAACCAGAAACAAAGGAAAACTTAAACCGAAAATCCATGCTGCTGATTTTTTAAAAAGAAAACTTATCTCCTTAAATTTTTTCTTAGCATAATTCTCTGAAATCAACGGAGTAAATACAGCAGAGAAACTTGACTGAAAAAAAGATAAAAACATGGCAAATGAAAAGGCAATTGAATATATGCCTAATTGTGAAGGGTCAAGGAATTTGCCTATAATAATATTATCTGACCAGGAAATAAAAAACATCAGAAATCCTGTGAAAAACAAAGGTAAAGAAAATATAATCCATTCTTTTTTCCTGTACATAGGTTTTTCAGCCAGCTTATCCCATTTTACTTTAAATAGATAAACAAAAAAGCAGTATAAGAATGAAAATAATATAGATAGAAACAAGAGCCATATTAAGGCTGAAACAGTTAAATCAGCCAGTATTATAAATATTATCCCGAAAAGAAGGGTAAGGTTTTTTACCATCTTCAGCCCAATCATCTTATACATAACTTTGTTCTTTGCCAGAAATATCTCTGCAAGAATCTTGCTGAAAACATCAAAAGGCAGTGCAAAAGCCATTATTTTTAATAACAGAGAGAAAACAACAGGGAAATTAAAAAATGATGTAATCTGTGAAGAAAACAGAAAAAGAATTAAAGCCAAAATAACGGAAAAAATCAAAGGGAATAACAGGATAAAATTAAGATAGCCGTATAAGCTTTTCCTGTCTTTTTTTCCCTCATAAAAGGGCATATAGCGTGTTATCCCCTGGGTTATGCCTAAACTTGCTATAAGGCTTCCCAATAAAAGAATTGTTTCAGCCAGAGTATACTGCCCGAACCCTTCTGGCCTGAAATAACGAGCAGCCATAAGCTTAAAGAAAAACATTATTACATAGCCAAGGAATATAAAGATTACACTGATTCCTGCCCCTTTTGCCAGGATTTTTAAATTTGATGTATTAGTTTTTTTCATTTTAATTTATTATTTTTAATTATATTTTTTCCTGAGCAAGTCATTAAGCCTTATCCTGAATAAATCCAAAAGCATCTGAAATGAGTCTTTTACTGAATTCACTTTTGACTCGGTGTCATTAGTCCATATTACAGGAACTTCCTTTATTTTAAAATTGTGTTTCTTTGCTATGTACAATAATTCAGGGTCGAAGCCAAATCTGTTTATGGTTGATCTTTTAAAAATCAATCGTGCTGATTTTCTTGAAAACATCTTAAAGCCGCACTGCGTGTCCCTGATTCTTAAGCCAGTAATCAGCAAAGTTGAAAAAGAGAATATCCTGCCCATAATTTTTCTGTAAAAAGGCTGACCTATGACTTTTGATTCAGGCAAGTCCCTTGAAGCAATGATCACATCATAGTTTTTTGTATATTTGAGAAGCTTATCAGCCTCATTTATGGGGGTTGATAAGTCCGCATCAGTGAATAATATTAAATTATGTTTTGAAAGAAAAACACCTTCTTTTACAGAATATCCCTTGCCCTGGTTTTTCCTTTTTTTATTTAGCTTAATATTTAGTTTCCTGTTTTTTTTGCTGAACTCTTTTATGACCTTTCTTGTATTATCTGAAGAGCCGTCATCTATCAGCAAAAGCTCATGTTTGCCCTGAAAACCGGAAAGATATTTTTTTATTTTAGGCAGATTTCTTTCCAGTCTCTTTTCCTCATTATAAATGGGTATTATTATTGAAAGATTCATTTTCATTTTTCAAGCATTGTATTGTTTACCCGGAAAATAACTATATAAGGCTGCTCACTCTCGCCCCAGAACATAACAGGATAAATAAATTCCTCAAATTTCTCAGACCATATCTTATCACTTATAGGCTCAAGCAAGTCATATAAAGGAACCCCTTCTTTGCCAGGGTCTAATTTTTTATTGACTTGTTCATAACTCACATTATATTTATCAAAAATCTTAGAATTTTCGGGGAAAACCAAAAAAGGGTCCCACTGTATATTACTTATCCAGTTCTGGTCATAATAAACATAGGATATATTGTATTTTTTTATCAGCTCTTTTGTTTTTTCAGAATCATTCCCGTAGAGCATTATTGAAACATCAGTCATCCTTTCATCCAGATCAACAAACTGGGATGTGTGGGTTCCCCTGTTCACAACTATTTTTCTTCCTGTCAATGAAAATAAGGCAAATGAATTCTCATTTGTTGATAAGAAAACCTCAGTTTTATTTGTATTTTCCTTTACCCATTCAGCCATGCTGAACATTATATTCTGTTCCTGCCTGCCTGTATCAGCCCACTTACCAGAATACTCATTGTTTTTCTGCTGAACTGTTACTGTAATAAGCAAAATTGCTATTAATCCAATTGCTATATAACTATATTTTATATCAACTTTTTTTAATGTATTTATTAAAGCTATAATTCCTACAGTCAGAAGAACAGCCTTTAATAAGCCGGGAAGGTAAATTAAAAACTGCCAGTAAACCATTATATCAATGCCTAAAGGCATAGTTATAAAATAATAAAATCCGCCTATAATAATAGTGATAAAAAGGATAAAAAACACCTTATTCCTGAATTCCTCCCTGTTCTTTATAATATAACAAAAGCCTATTAATGCCGATAAAGAAATAACAAATAACAAAAAAGAGGAATAATCAAAAAACATATTTTTAAGGAAAACAAACAAATTAGATATGCCTGGGATTCTTGAGCTGTATACGGGCTGATTATTTAGTGTATTTAGTTTATATACAAATAACAAAGGCCCGAGGTAAGGCATAGCCACTATAATGCCTGTTAATACAGGCAGCCAATAATCTTTAAAAAATTCTTTTGCTCTGTCAATAACATTAGTTATTTTATGTTTATAAGAAATTATCAGTTCATAAATAAAATAAATAAATAAAAACAAGCCTGCACTGGCAAAAGCCATTATATGTGTCAAGCCCAAGGCTCCAAAAATTAATCCCAGAAATATCTTGTTCTTCAGGCTTTTATTCTCATTTAAGTTCAAAAACATAAGGAAGAATAAAGGTATCAATAACCTCTGTGCAAACGGCCTTGCATGCATCTGGCTGTAAGCAGTAATAATGCCCAGCCATATAAAGCCAAACAAAAAAGCCCAGTGGTTTTTCTTAAATAATTTTTTTCCCAGATAAAATGAGGTTATTCCTGAAAGTACAAGTACAAGCAATGGAAAAAATAAGAAGGTTTTCATTACATCAAAACCAAATATTTTAGCAGTATATGCAACCAAAGAATGATAGAGCCAGCCGTAAAAATTATATTCCCCCTGAATCTGGGGGTCTGTCCATGGTGCGTTTCCGTTATAGATGTGCTGGGTTATACCATAATGAAAATAATAATCTCCTCCGTATAAAGGGCTTGGCAATTGGTTAAATCCAGAGATAAAACTCAGATAAAAGATAAAGAAAGGTATTATTAAAACCGAGATATAAATCAGCTCTTTTTTTCTTTTTTCTGTGAAAAATGTTTTTTCATTAAGGCTTTTTTTCTTAGTCATTTTTATTATTGTTATACCATTCAACAAATCTTTTCATGCCTTCTTCTATTGAAACCTTTGGCTCCCATCCTAATAATTTCTTCGCTTTTTTTATACTTGCACAGGTTACAAGAACATCTCCTTCTTGCTCAGGATATTGTTTTATTTTTGCTTTCTTCCCCACTGTTTTTTCAACTATTCTTATAAAATGATTTAAATTAATAGGAGTTGAATTTCCTAAATTTACAATCTCAAAATCTATATTCTTATCTAAGGCTTTTATTATTCCATCTACTATATCTCCAACATAAGTATAATCTCTTTTTGAAGTTCCATCGCCAAATCTTTTAATAAGTTTCCCTTCATCGACCCATTTTGTAAACAAATAAGGGGCCATATCAGGCCTTCCTCTTGGACCATAAACCGTAAAGAATCTTAATATTACAACATTTAAATCAGTTAAATGGCTATATGTGAAACAAAACAATTCACAAGATTTCTTAGAAGCAGCATAAGGAGAAATAGGGTAAGAAGTATTGTCTTCTTCTTCAAAAGGAGCTTTATTAACCTTGCCATAAACTGAAGAAGATGAGCCAAATATAAAATTTTTCACTTTGTATTCTTTAGACAGTTCTAAAAGATTAACTGTCCCTGACACATTTGTTTCCTTAAACCATAATGGTTTTTCAATAGAAGGTCTTACCCCTGCTCTTGCAGCCAAATGAACAACTTTATCAATTTTATCATTACAAAAAACCTGTTCTACTTCATCCTTCTCTCTTATATCTATGATTACTAACTTAAAATCTGGATTTTTTAAATTATGTTTGATGTTTTTTATCTTTCTTTCAGGTGAATAATAAGGATTAATATTATCTACACAGATAACTTTTTTTCCTTTGGATAATAACTTATCGCATACATGGCTTCCTATAAAGCCTGCTCCTCCTGTAACTAAAATTGTTTCTTTTTTCTTCTTTGACATTTTATCTCCTCCCTACTCCTTCATATTCAAAACCTTCCTCTTTTATCTCCTCAGGGTTATAGATATTCCTGCCGTCAAAGATTCTTGGAGATTTCATTTTTTTCTTTATTAACCCAAAATCAGGCTCCCTGAATTCATCCCATTCTGTGAGTATTATAAGTATGTCTGCATTTTCAACAGCATCATAAGGCTTTTTTCCATAATAAATATTGTCTGACTCAGGAAAAACCTTTTTGAAATTATCCATTGCCTCCGGGTCAAACAATCTTAGTTTGGCTCCTTTTTCAAGGAACATTTTTACTATTGTTAAAGAAGGCGACTCCCTTATATCATCAGTTCTCGGCTTAAAGCTTAAGCCCCATACTGCAATTGTTTTTCCATTTAAGCCGTGAAGCAGGGATTCGACCTTTTCAGCCACAAACAGTTTCTGCTCCTCATTTGCATTGATTATAGCACTGAAAATGCTGCTTGGGCATTTGTTATTTTTTAAAGTCATCAATAAGCCTGAAACATCCTTTGGAAAACATGAGCCCCCAAAGCCTGCACCAGCCTGCAGGAACCTTGAGCCTATCCTTGAATCAAGCCCCATTCCTTTTGAA
The DNA here is from genome assembly GCA_964594025.1 of uncultured Methanosarcinales archaeon. Taxonomy (GTDB): domain Archaea; phylum Nanobdellota; class Nanobdellia; order Woesearchaeales; family UBA9642; genus JAFGLI01. The sequence continues at coordinate 7,374 of CAZQLC010000016.1, read as the reverse complement.
ACCTCTTTTATATCAGCGCCTATCTTGTCGCATAAATGGGATAACTGGTTAATAAATGATATTCTTGCAGCCAGCATTGCATTTGATGCATATTTTATCAGCTCAGCTGATTTCCTGTCTGTAAATATTATAGGCCTTCCTACTCTTGTTGTTGACCTGTAAAGCCTTTCCATAATCTTTATTGATTTCTCATCTTTTGTCTTTGTCCCGACAACAACCCTGTCAGGATTCTGGAAATCCTTTATGGCTGCCCCTTCCCTTAAAAATTCAGGATTGGAAACAACATCAAATTCTGTTTCTTTGTTTCTTTTTTTCAATTCCTCTTTTATTATCTTTTCAACCTTTTCTGCAGTACCCACAGGAACTGTACTCTTATCAACAACAATCTTATAGTTATTCATGTATTTACCTATAGACTTAGCAACAGAAAAAACATAGTTGAGGTCGACAGAGCCGTCTTTTTTCGGAGGAGTGCCGACACAGATAAATATTACATCAGAACTTTGTATGGCTTTTTTTGTATCTGTAGTGAACATTAACCTTTTTTCCCTTATATTCCTTTCAGCCAGATCCCTTAAGCCTCTTTCATAAATAGGCATTATGCCTTTTTCAAGATTTTTTAGTTTTTCTTCATCTTTGTCAAGGCATATGACATCATTTCCCATATCAGCCAGGCATGTTCCTGTCACCAGACCAACATAGCCTGTGCCAACCATAGTTATCTTCATGAAAAACCCCCTTGAATTTATAAAACAATTCTTAAATTATAGAGAATAATCTTTATTTATAAATGTTTTTAATAAATATACTATGTTAAAAAGTTCGTCTGTGCCGTGAATGTCATTGATTGTTTTTGACAATCATGGCATGGCCAGACGGAGCTTACCACGTTCCCATACAAAGTGGGGGGTTGTGGTAAGTGAAGTAGGACTTTTTAACATAGCCTGATTAAAAAATAAAAACAGTTAATTTTATAAATAAAAAGAAAATCCTTAATATCAGACGGCCATAGTGGCCTGGTTCCACCCGATCCCATCCCGAACTCGGAAGTTAAGCAGGCTCACGTTCCACGTGGTACTATACTTTGTATGGGAAGCGTGGATAGCTGTCGTTTTATTTTTCTGATAATTTATTCCAAAAGCTCATTTCCCAGTTTTATCAGGTCTTTTATATCATCATCAACAGTCTTGCCGTACATTATAGCCTCATAATACTCTATCGGCTTTATGTTTGTAATAATAGTTTGCTGTATCACAAACCTGCCGTCTTTGCTTTTCTTTATTATAGACTCAATCTTAGGCATCTTTCTCAGTTGTTTTTCTTTTTTATTTGTTAATCCCATATATATCACCAGGATTAATAATTAATATGTTTTTAATAAGTTTTTAGTAGAAAAAACCGGAAGGTTTGCTGTAAAGATAAAAATGTTTGGAAAATTTTATTAATTAACTATCTCACAAAAGCACAATGAACCAGATAAACCATTTTTTAACATCATTTATTTTCCTTTATGTGTTCTTTATAGAAAAAGTTACAATAATAGATATTATTATTTTCTCATTGATATTTGGTGTTTTAATAGACTTAAACCAGCTAATCGGAAGAAAGACAGGAAAACCAAGCAAACATACAAGAACATGGATTGAAGAGCCTTTTGGCTTGATTTTTATTGGTATTCCTATAGGAATAATATTAAGCCTGATAAAAAAAGAATATTTCTTCATGACAATAATTCCTTTTGGATTACACATAATTATGGATTACATAACAATACATGAAGTTTCCCCGTTAGACCCTTTTTCAAAGAAAACTATAAATATGGGCTTTTTCAAGTCAAATCCGCCGCCTTCGTGGTACACTGGCAAAGAAAAAGGCATTCCTGAAAATTATTTCTCAATACTAAATATTATTATTCTTATTGTAATTATTATCGCAAGAACTATTGTGTAACAGACTTATAATGCATTAAATTTATAAATAAAAACTATTTTGCTGATTGAAAGGGGGGATAAAATGACTAAAAAGAAATCCAAAAAAGCATCTAAGTCAAAGAAATCCAAGATAATAAAAAAATCAAAAAAAGATAATAAAAAAATAATCATTTTAAGCGCAATAGGTGTTCTTATCCTGGCAGCAGCTGTATTTTTTATATTAAATATTTCTTCAGGTGAAACAAGAACTGTATATAATCTTAATTATGCCTTAAAATCAGGTAATGATGTTATTGAAGAGCAAAACAATTTTACAATTTATGGAAATGATATATCCTCTGTTTTAAACCTTGAATCTGAAAAAGCTAATGATATATTGAATAGTTTAAATGAGGGAGATGAAAAAACCATTACAATTGAAGCAAAGGATGCTTATGGTGAATATGATCCTGAGCTTATGTTTGATTACGAAAGGATATATGAAAGTGAGATGACAAGAGAATTAAACGTTCCTCTTAATGAATTCACAGCATTTTTTGGAGAAGACCCTGTGGTAAATGAAACATATTCAAATATCCAAGTACCCTGGAAATACACTGTTACGGATTTTGATAACAGCACGGTTGATTTGTATATAGAAACTGAAGAGGGAAAATCCCTCCCTTCAAATGACCCAAGAGTATCAGCATCCGTCAAAGAGCTTAACCAAGATAATATTGTTATAGAAACAATACTTACTCCTGAAATAGGTGAAAAAATCCAGTTTACAGGCTATCCTGAAGCAACAGTTGTTGAACTGACTGAAGATGTAATAAAGATGGATGCAAATCATCCATATGCAGGAAAAACAGTCACCTTAACTATAACACTAAATGAAAAGGAAACTGTTGAAGTCCCTAAGGTAACAGGAAATGCATGCTCTGAAGTTGAAGGAGCACCTACACTGCAGGTTTTTATAATGAGCTACTGTCCTTATGGTTTACAGGCACTGAAAGGAATAGTTCCTGTATGGGAGAAATTCCAGGGAACAGCAAATATAGAATTAAGATTTGTAAGCTATACAATGCATGGTGAAACAGAAGAATTAGAAAACAAGAGAATGATTTGTATAAGGGAAGAGCAGTGTGATAAACTGCTTCCTTATTTAAGATGTTTTGCAGGAGATGGCGATTATGAAAAATGTTTAACTGAAACAGGAGTAGATAAAGCTATGCTTAACACTTGTATGGAAAACAATGCAGATACATATATGGAAGAAGACAGTGCATTAAATGAGCTATATGGTGTTTCAGGAAGCCCGAGCTATGTTTTTGAAGGTCAGAAAATCTCAGCAGGCAGGTCAGCCAATGAAGTAAAGGAATTAATATGCAGTGGTTTTGCAACAACACCTGTTGAATGCAGTGAAACACTTGATACAGCAACCCCGACCCCTGGATTGGGATGGGATAGCTCAGAAAGTGAAAGCACAGGACAGTGTTAATAAAATTTAAACAAAATCTTTATAAATAATATTATATTAGTCTTAAATATGAACAAGAAAAAAGAAGGTTATTATAAAGGATTGTTTTTGACTGCAGCAGTTTATGATATTGTCTTGGGCATTATTTTTACTTTTTTCTATAAATTTGGTTTTTCTTTTTTAAACATATCTTATCCAGAGTATCCTGGTTACATCTCTTTGATAGGAGTGTTTGTTTTTGTGATAGGAATTGCTTATTTCTTTATTTATAGGAATATAAAAATAAATGGGAATTTCAATAAAGACCTGATAAAAGTAGGAGTATTGTACAAACTTGCTTATTGTGCAGTTGCTTTTTATTATTGGGCTTTTGGGAATTTACCACATATAATCTTTGGTGTTGTCTTTGGAATAATTGATTTTATATTCTTGATATTATTTATTGAATGTTTTAATTATATTAAAAAAGAGTTTTTAGATTAAATTTTTATATTCTTTTCCTAAAGAAATTCTTAGTCATACTGACTATCCATTTTCTATGTAATATTAAATGTATTAAAACCAGAAAAAGTATAATAAAACCTGCAATACTATGCCAGTTTATCCAGAGATATTTTCTTATCCCGAGAAATTCCTGATAACTTCCCTGTCTCACTCCTGAAGGCAGAAAGAAGAATAATATCAGGCCTGTGACTGAAACTATAAAAAACACTATAAAGGAAATAAAATCTATAATATAATTTATTTTTGAGTTATTCATTTTTTGGTTTTATATTTAAACCAGCCCCAAAAACATGGCAATTCCCAATAAAACCATGATGATTCCTGCTGCCAGATGCAGATGGGTTATGTGCTTTTCCTTCCACTTGTTTATGTCATCCACATTCCTGAAACCCTGATATACAACAAAAACAACCAAAACCATAGGAAAAACAAATACAAGATTGTATAATAATAATGGGACTATATTGTGAAGCATGGCAAAGCTGCATAATATTCCTCCTGTTATGATATAAGGACCTATTGTACAAGGTAATAAAAATAATGTAACAAACAAGCCGACAATAAAAGCCCCCTTGGGGGAAGTGACTCCTGAAATGACTCTTTTAACCTTCGGCCTTAAAAACAAGGGCATCTCTGTTCCAATGCTTCCAGGCTTATATGATATAAAATCCTTTATATTAAACAATCCCAGGATGACTGCTGCAGCCCCTAAGAGCTTATAGAGCCAAACCCTAACTGATGTAAGAGCCTGGACAATCTGGAAGCATTTTATTATAATAAGACCGTATATAAAATACATGACAAAAACAGCAATCACAAAAGCAAATCCTGCAAGAAGAAGGTTTCTCTTGCTTTTAGGATTATAGCTTAATATTGCAGTAAGCATTAATATTAAAACAGCCAGGGCGCATGGATTGACAGCATCCACGGCTGCAAGGGACATAATCTTGGCCCATGTAATCTCTGTTTTCTTACCGTTTGTGATTGTCCCGTTTATATTTGAATTATTTCCTGTATTATTTTCCCCATTAATATTTAAATAATCCCCGTTCCACTGAAAAACCCAATCATCGACTTTGACAGCATTTTCAAACGGCAGATAGCTCCCTGACAAAGGAACATTTTCAGGCTCGATCAATTCAAATGTTTTATTCTCCAGAACTTCAGTTATATTGTCTTTCAACAATAAGTCTTTCAATAATATTTCATCCCCTGAACTTCCTTTTTTTATCAGGACTTTATTTTTATGCCATATTTTTGGCTTTCCAGGCAGTGAGCTTATGTTTAAATCATGAAAGCTTTTTTTAGTCCCGTCAGGCAAAGGGCAGTCATTATTGCTAAGATAACTGGTTATTGAATAAACCCCTTGTATAATGGGCCTGTCCCCTATTGGTTGGTAATCCTCATTGAATATCAGCAGGGGAACACCAAGCTCAGTGTTATAGTTATCATTATAATCTGTAATCAGGGGAGCATTTTCCCTTAGCTGATAAATTTCATATTCTATAACAATAAGATTGTCATTATCAATTAATGCATCTTTTAAGACAACAGTATCTGAATTAGCGCAGTGAGGACAACCTATGCCTGTAAAATAAACAGAGCACACTGTATCCTGAGCATAAGTTATATTATTGAATAATAAAAACATGAATACAATCATGAAACCAAAAAGGATATTTTTTCTCATTTTTAATTGAAAAACATGAAATTGATATAAAAATATTTCGGTTAATTTTCCTCTGAAAACGAAAGGTTTATAAACAACAAATGAAGTTTGTTTCATATGAATAATAAATCATATTACAATTTCTTCATAAACCTTGCAAACAAAACCAAGTTTAATATTATAATGGCCCTGAAAGAAAAACCCCTTTCTGTAAATGAAATAGTAAAAAAGACAGGTGAAGAGCAGAGCAAGATTTCCCACAACTTGAAATCATTGAAAACATGCCATATTGTAAAAGTAAAAAAAGAGGGCAAGAAAAGGATATATTACCTTAATGAAAAAAGCATTCTGCCTATATTAAATATTGTTAAAAAACATGTTAAAAAAAACTGCCCATTAAAATGTGAAAAATGCGAACTAAATTAATTTATCTGGATAATGGGGCATCTACAAAAACAGCTCCTGAAGTGTTTGAAAAGATGAAGCCTTATTTCTGTAACATCTACGGGAATGCATCCTCATCCCACACTTTTGGCCAGAAATCAAAACAGGCTCTTGAAAACTCAAGGGACATTATTGCAAAATCATTAAACTGCAAGCCTGAAGAGATTATCTTTACATCCGGAGGGACTGAATCAAATAATTTTGCTTTAAAGAGCATTACTTTCAATAATAAAAACAAAGGAAACCATATAATCACAACAAAAATAGAGCATAAATCCATACTGAACACATGCAAATGGCTTGAAAAACAAGGGTTTAATGTAACATATCTTAATGTGGATAAAGAAGGTTTTGTTGATCCTAAAGAACTGGAAAATAAAATCACAGATAAAACAATACTGGTTTCAATAATGCACGGAAATAATGAAATAGGAACAATACAGGACCTTGAAAAATTAGGCAGAATATGTAAAGAAAAAAAGGTTTATTTTCATACTGATGCATGCCAGAGCTTTACAAAGACTGAATTAAATGTAAAAAAACAAAATGTTGACTTGATAACAATAAACTCCCACAAGATACACGGACCTAAAGGAATAGGGGCTTTGTATATAAGAAAAGGCACAAATATCAGGGCATGGCAGCATGGTGGGGAGCATGAATACGGCTTAAGGTCAGGAACTGAAAACATACATGGCATTGTAGGCTTTGCTGAAGCTGTTAAGCTCGGAATGGATAAAAAGCATATTGAAAAAATGGCTGAATTAAGAGATAGGCTAATCAAAGAAATTATAGAAAAAATAAAAAATGTAAGGCTTAACGGCCCTGAAGGAAATAAAAGGCTGTGCAATAATGTAAACATTTCTTTTAAAGGAATTGAAGGGGAGGCTTTGGGAGGCTATCTGGACCAGTATGGAATATGCTCATCAACAGGCTCAGCATGCTCTGAAAAATCCCTTGAGCCAAGCCATGTCCTTAAATCCATAGGCTTAAATAATGAGACAGCCAATGGCTCCTTAAGATTAACATTAAGCAGGTTTACAACAATTGAAGAAATTGAATATGTAATGTCCGTCCTTCCTAAAATAGTTAAGAAATTAAGAATGCTCTCTCCTTTTTGAAAATGTACTCAAAAGAAACTATTAATAGGTTTAAGAACCCTGAATTCGGGGGTAAAATGAAAAACCCTGATGCTGTAGGGCAGGTAGGGAATATGAAATGCGGGGATGTGATGAAGATATTCCTTAAGATAGAAAACAATATCATAGAAAACATAAGATTCCAGACATTTGGCTGCATTGCAGCAATAGCATCATCAGATGCTATGTGTGAACTGGCCAAAGGAAAAACAATAGAAGAAGCAATGA
>CAZQLC010000015.1:5346-14999 GCA_964594025.1 uncultured Methanosarcinales archaeon | reverse complement strand
TATGCTCCATTTAATAAATCAATACTTTTATTGAGTGCTCTTTTCAGAGCAGCATACATGCCAAAAGCTCCTCTCCATTTCATACCTTCAAAGGTTGTAGAATATTTTTCAAATGTGTTAAAATCAGTATAAGCAAAGTTTATGGAATTCGCAAGTAAAATAAAATCTATTGTATTTTTATTGTTTTTCTCAGGAAAAACAGGAGCTTCCCATGAAGGTATTTTTAATTTCTCTTTGGCAAATCTCTTTGCAACTGAATCTAATTTTTCATAATTAATCTTAACATATTCAGAGTTTTCAACAACCAATTTTATTGTTTCTAATACTTTGTTTGCAGTCATTTTTTGATTATTTTTAATTCTTTAATTCTTTTAGGATGATGCTCTATACAATATAACTTACCAGTCTCTTCTTCAGGAATGGCATGGATAGAACATAAATTTATTTTACATTCAACACACTTATAGGGGGCAGGCCTATTGCATTTTTCTTTGAAATAACTCTCACCAAGACCAGGTTTTTCTCTTTTCTTATATTTCAATATAAAATGTTCACAGTGTTTTATATTTTTTTCCAGAGACATAATCATGTATTTTTAAATATAGGTTTAACTTTATCCCCATCCATCAGCCAATACTTACTTGTTTTATTGCCGTAACGTCCTACTTCTGCCTCATTCTGGTACAGACAGATTTCTGGTGTATCTAAATAGTTTGTTTCAAATTCCTTGTTTATCTTATATATGAAAAGTAAACACTCTTTTCCCTTATCTTTGTTCCCAAACATTAAATTATATTTAGCCCAAGATTGTATCTTCCAAATAACATTATCCAAAGACTCTTCAAGTTCAGAAATGGGTATTTTTCCATCTTTAAACTCAGAAATATCCTTTCCATTGATTTTCATTGATATTACCCCCTTTGATTTATATTTTAATAAAAACAGAATAAACTATTTAAATTTTTCTACTTTAGAGAAGTTATATTTTCAGAAATATTTATATATAAAATAGTTTTCTATAAATTGGAGTAAAAAATGACAAAAGATCTTAAAGTGGATTTTCTTGGAACAGAACTTATTAATCCTTTTGTGCTTGCTTCAGCACCCCCAACCAAAGATTATGAAACTATAAAAAAGGCTTTTGAATCTGGCTGGGCAGGCGCGGTGACAAAAAGTGTTGTATCAAGCCCCTTAAAAGATAAAAAGCCCAGAATAGGCCATATTAAACATAAAGGAAGAGTATTAGCTTCACAAAATTATGAAATGGGCTCTGTTCATACTCCTGAGCAATGGGCAGAATGGGTTATTAAACTAAAAAAAGAATTTCCTGACAGAATGCTGTATGCAAGTATTTTCGCAGATGCAAACCCGGATGGATGGAAGTGTCTGGCAGAATATTTCCTTGGAACAGGAATTCAGGGTCTGGAGTTGAACTTCTCCTGCCCACACAGCGACCATAATGGTAAAGGGTCAATAATTGGACAAAACCCGAAGTTATGTGCTAAACTCACAAAAGCTGTGAAAAAAACAGTTGGGGAAGAATTAAAAATCATGCCAAAACTAACTTATTTATCTCATCCTAATGAAGGTTTAGTGGCCAAGATGTGTATTGAATCAGGAGCGGATGCCATAGCAGGAATAAATACTATTGCAGGATTGTGTGAGATTGACCCTTCTACCCTTAAGCCGAAACTAAACACAGGAAATAAAACCACTGCCGGAGGATTATCTTATCATATAATAAGGCCTTTCGGGCGTCTGGTAATATCACAGGTTGCAAATGCTGTTGACTGGAAAAAATATCCAATTTCGGCAATGGGTGGTGTAAGCAAGGATATTAGGTCAATTGTAGATTACCTTTCTTTGGGAGCCAATCACCTGCAGGTTTGCACCGAAGTTATGAATAATGGCTTTAATGTTATAAATGAAATGAAAAAAAATCTTCAGGATTATTTAGAAGAAACAGGAAGAACCCTTGATAGTTTAAGAGGGAAAGCACTGCCTTATGTTAAAGGATGGAATAATCTGGACAAAACAGACAGATTTGCAAAAATATCCCAAGATGAGTGTATACTGTGTGGGGAATGTGTTTCTTACTGCCAATATGGAGCAATTGATTATAATCCGAATCGAATATCAATCAATGAAGAAAACTGCGACGGGTGTGGAAGCTGTTATTCTATCTGCCCAACAAATGCTATAACTATGGTAAGAAAAGATTAAAGCATAATATTATTCTAACTTATCCACTAAACCAGTAAAAAAATTATAGACTTTATAGCCTCCCCAGTTAAGCCATAAAATCATCTTCTCACTATTAGTCAGATTCTTCAGGCTGATTTCAAACTGCTCAGAAGTCTCATAATTATTGCCTTCATAGTCTTCATAGCTGACTTTCAGAATGAACTTGTTGTTCACTGGCTTTAAATCATTGCTGTTTATTATGAATTTGAATATCTTTGTTTCTGAAACACTCTCAAAGACCCATCCCTCGTTTATTATGTCATGTATTATCTCAACTTTCACATTTCCTGCAAGGCTGTTTTTTAAAGGCACTAAATTAAAAGAAATTTCCCCTTTTTCACCATATTCCATTTCAGAAGGATAAACAAATTCCTTTATTTCTATTTTAGGACAGCCAACTACTTTTACTGAAAAATACTGTGTTTTTATTATTTTATTATTAAATGCTTTTAATGTAAGAGATTTTATGCCTGAAGAATAATAGGTCTTCCTGAAATCAAGAGGCTTTTTCTCATCCGGATTAAGATTCACATAACTGCATGATTTGTCATCCATACATATCTTAACACTTTTCAATTCTACATTCCCTTTGTTCTCAATTATACAGTTTATGGAAATTGTCTTGTTCACAGAAACAACAACATCTGAAACATTGCATACAAGGGTAACATTATCTGAATAGGGCTTATTCTCCTTTTCATCTTTATCATTTATAAGGCTGTTTATATAAGGCAGGGAATAATATTTAGAATTCTCCTGCACTGTAAATTTTATTTCATCAGTAGCATTTGTGGTTGTTTTTGCCTCAACAGGAAAAGTGTATATATAACCTTCTTTCAGGTCATCTGAAACCCGGACAATCCAGTAAACCTTTTTTAAGCCATAAGGCTCGAGCAGGACAAATTTTTCTTTTCCCTCCGGGTAAGACAGGCCTTCTGTAGGATTAAGGTACACCCTTTCTATAACATAAAAAGGCTTTTTATTGATTATTTCCACACTTATCAGGTTATAGGAGCCGAACTCAACATTATCATCAAAAACATTGGTATTTAAATCAACCATTGGCTTAATCTGGTTTCCTTTACTTTCGACAGAAACATCATAGCTTAATTCATCAGCAAGCATGGAAAATCCCATGCCTCTTGATGAATAAACAACAGAAGAAACATTTGAATCATCACTATGGCTTGTTGTTATATGTGTTGTGTCAATATATCCTAACTGTTTATAGGAAATATCAAAAGGAACCCAGCCATAATCAGGAAAATACACCTCTGCCCATGCATGATTCCCAAACCCCTCAATTTCCGCAATATTTGAATATGCTATGCCTGAAACAAACCTTGCAGGTATTTTCAGAGCCCTGCACATGGCAATAAATAAAGTGCTGAACTCATCACAAACCCCTTCTTTGTTTTCAAAAACCCATGAAGCCTTTTTATTATAATCCTTATAATACAAATTATATTCAACATTCTCATTTATATAATCAGCTATATTGAAAATAACCTCATACAGGTCATCGCTCCCCTGGGAAAGCTCATAGGCTTTTTTTTCCATATCTTCAGTTATATCAATATTACCTCCTGATTTTAAATAAGGCTCATACTCAATATCCAAATCTTCTATGGGAAAATCAACTTTTTTTGTTATTTCTATTCTTTTATCATAGTTTCTTATATCAGAATCAATATAAAAAGACAATTCTTTTTCTGTGGGTTTTGACCATTCCATCATATAATTGTCTCCTTCTTTTTCAAATTCAGGCTCAGTTCTTATCTCATTGACCTCCTGCCTGTATGTGTTTTTTGGGAAAAAAGAAAAATTGGCCCTTACATAATCAACCTTATAATTGACCTGTTCAGGTATTATGTTTATATTATTAGTAATCTTAAGATTCAAAAACAGGTAATCTTTTTTGTTTATATCATCCTCTGCAGAGACTATACTAATTATTAAAAACAAAACCAAAAAGGCTATTATTATTTTTTGTTTCATTTTTTTAAAAGATGTTTATAAAAAGATACAGCCCATACCAGAGCAGAGATAAGATGAAAAAATGAATGTGCTCCTTAAAAAGTATATTAGATATATTAACCCTTAAATTTTCTTTTTTGTTTTTTCCATTGAGAAAAAACAAGCCGGCCTCAAGAAAGCCGTATAAAAATATCAGGGAAGCATTCATCAGGAAAGTTTTCTCATTCGTGGAACTTAAAAAAAATGCCATGCTTATCAGTGCGTATTAAATCTGGGAATCTTTTTTTATGTATACGTTGAACTTTGTTATTACGAATAACTTAATCAGAAAAACAATCACAATCCTGAAGTTAAACTCTGATGTAAAATAAAACAATGAGCCAAATATGATTATTATAAGAAAAAGTTTTGCCAGCTTGAAATATCTCTTCCCATAAGGAATTTCCTCTTTTGTCTGGTAGGATAAAATAATCCCTATGGCTAAACCAAAAAAACTTAAGGCCAAAACTGACAGGTAAATTAAAAATTCCATGATTATAAAAGAAAGCTATGATTTAAAAATATTTTTATTTAACTGAATTCCTGGCCACATGGTGTTCCGCTCAGGTTTAGATCAGAATACCCTATCCCGGCAGTATTATTTATAGGAATCAGATTGCCATCCTGATCAATAATATATATGCAGAACTTGTTTTTTATCCCCAGTTCTTCTTTGATTTCATCAATATCTTTATTGGTAAGGTCTTCTAATTTTTCCTTGTTTATTGCACCATCCTCAACAAACCTATACTCTGATGAACTTGTGGATTCAGAATTGAATTTTAAAGAAATTGCTTTGGATTCCTCATATAACTCATCATTTCTGCCCATACGGTCAGAACTTATGATAGCATAAAATATTCCTATAATTAATGCAAAAACAATCACACCAAAAATGATATCAACTGACCAGGACTGACCTCTTTTTTGTTTTGCCATCATGATGTATAATGAGGGTTATAATTTATAAAGTTTTTCTTTTATATTTAAAGAAAGTTATTTATATATTTAAAAATAAAAAATATAAAATGCTGTATGAACCAAGAGAGGACTCATTTTTATTAAGAAAATATGTAAAAAAACACTCAAAAGGAAGAGTATTGGATATGGGAACAGGCTCAGGCATACAGGCCGTAGAAGCTGCAAAAAAAGCAAATTCTGTTTTGGCTGTGGATATAGATAAAAAAGCTGTTGATTTTTGCAAAGAAAATATAAAAAATAAAAAAATTAAGTTTATTATTTCTGACCTGTTTGAAAAAGTCAGGGGAAAATTTGACTTAATTATTTTTAATCCCCCTTATCTGCCAAGGGATGAATTTTATGATGAGACAGACAAGGCATTGACGGGAGGGATAAACGGCTGGGAATTAGTGGAGAGGTTTCTGAAAAAAGCCAAGAATTATCTTAACAAAAATGGAGTAATACTTATTATATTCTCAAGCCTGACAAATGTTGATAAAGTTAAACAGATAATAAAAGAAAACAGCTATGAATATAAAAAACTGGAGGAATCAAAACTGCCTTTTGAAAAGCTGTATGTTTACTTATTAAAAATTACTGACAAATAGTAAAATTTAAATAAGAATATATTTCTAGAAAAAATATGGTACTGGAAGGACTGCTAGCACTGGCATTTTTAAGTTATAACACAGACAATATAACACCCAGATATAATTCTTTAAAGGACTCTTTATATAATCAACAGTATGAAAACAAGGAAGAAAAAATAGCTACAATAGAAGAAATAATAGAATATGAAATTATTGGGGGGAATGCAAAATTTGGTAAAATTCCTATTCCAATGACAGAAATAAATGGGAAATACGGACTAAAAATAGAAAAAGCATTATATATTATAAATAATGATTTTAAGGTTATAATTGAGTTAATAAAAGAAACAGTGGATATAAAAACAGAAGGACTTGTTAATATAAAAGTAAAATCCGAGAACCTCATTGACTTGATAAATAATGAATTAACTGAAGATCCGGAAGGTCCAGATTACAAAAAAGAATCTATCTCAGAAAAACCTCGCCCTCTTGCATTCATACTGCTGGATTCAAATCTTAAAAAAGATGTAAGCACTTTGGAATCAAATGGTTATATAATGAGGGAATATAGTTATTTTGATGGAGATGAACTGAAAACAGATGAAATCTATATAACTTATGAAAACAAAGAAGAAAAGGAAATTATATATGTAAGATCTGAAGAAGGAGAACTGTTTGGAGATTTTTCAGAATTGGAATTAACATATCTTAAAAACAATGACCAAACAGATTATTTAAAGTCTGAACCACCAGAGATAATTACAGCAATAGGTAAAAAAGGGAAGATTATATTTAAATTAATAAATCATCCTCATCCTATAAAGGTAAGATATAATGAACCTGAATAATATTAAACTATATAAAAAAGGAAAAAGAGGAATTGTTTATACTGCGTTCTTAGATGATAAAAAAGTGGCTGTAAAAGAAAAGAACCCTGATTCTGAAGCTGTTGGTAAAATAAGAAATGAAGCTGAATTCCTTAAAAGGCTGAATAAGAATAACATAGGGCCTGAACTCTATGAGTATGATGAAGATAATAATAGAATAATAATAGAATTTATTGAGGGCACACCAATAATTGAATTTTTTGAAAACGAAGATAGAAAAGAAATATTAAAAATAACTGAAAAAATCCTGAAAAAATTAAGAACTCTTGATAAAACAGGGATAAACAAGGAGGAATTAACATATCCTTATAAGCACATTATAATCAAAGAAAATGAGCCAAGACTAATTGATTTTGAAAGGTGTATCTTTACAGAAAAGCCCAAGAATGTAACCCAGTTTTTACAGTTTTTAACGAGCAGGAATATTGAAGAAATATTAAGAGAAAAAGGAATTGATTTAGAAAAGAAAAAGATTATTGAATTAAGTAAAAGCTATAAAGAAAGTCACTCTGAAAAGGATTTTAATAATATTTTATATTATTTTATTTAAATAAAGAATAGGACAGATCATATACACAAATAATGTTTATTTAGTAATGTAAATTTTGAAATAAATCATATGGAAGATTTCCATCTTTTTCATGAATATCAGGAGAATAAGAGTATACTTTTGCATGGGGAAAATGTTCTTTTGTTTTTTTAAGAAACTCTTGTGAAATAAATGATGATAATAAAGAGTCTAAAAAAAATGCCATAATCTCTTCACTAGGTAAACTACCTTTAAATTTATACACTGTAGGTGCGCTTTGGTATACATTACTAATGGTCCGACAGTTTAATATTTTTTCTAAACTAGTTACCATAAGAACATCATAACCCCAATGAAGTGCATATATAGGATTAGTAGTCATTGAAGTTTCAAGACCAATTATTCCTAAACCTTTTCTATATATTCCTCCTTCTGATACCAAAGGTTGTCCTGTATCAAGACAAAGCCCCAGAATTTCAAGACCTTTATTGCTTCCATGAAAAAGCAGAGTTTCATTCCCCATAATACAATGAAATAATACGAAATTAATAAAGTTTTCTTACTTTAGTTTCGATATTTTATAATTCTCTGTAATTATCAAATGATAAGTGTCCCTTCACGACTTTGAATTTTTCCTCCGCTTTGTCGAATGTTGCACTAAAAATCAATCCCTATCAGGAGAGTTTAACAGCGATTAAATCATCTATCCTTTCTTGATTATACATAGTTGGTTCTGTTAGGACTCTCCCTAAAACAAAAATATTTATAAATACCTCATTTTTCTAAAAAACATGAAAGGAATAATAGTTAATTTCAGAAGAGGAAGGCACACTCAGAGAGACAACCAGATGATTATAACAGTCGAGAGTATTAATACTAAAGAAAAAGCTGAGAAATTAGAAGGAAAAGAAGTTCTATATAATACTGGGAAGAATATAATAAAAGGCAAAATAACAAAAGCACATGGTAATTCTGGCTCTTTAAGAGCATTGTTTGAAAAAGGGATGCCGGGACAGGCTATAGGTAGTGAAGTTGAAATAAAAGATCACATATAACCTGCAAAGCCACCCAATATCAATAATATACCTCCGATTGTTAAAAGTATATTAAGTATTGTTCTTGCAACATTTCCCAGGTTTAATGAAAAAACACCGAAATGAGCAAGCCCTAAAACAATTATTACTATAGCAGTAATCATACTTCCAAGCATTTCCATCTTCTGAAAACCCATTCCCTGCATTTCCTTGAACCCGTCTATTATAAGAAATAAGGCTCCTACTAATGCCAAGACCCATAATATGGTCAAAGGAATACTTGGAATTGAGAAACCAATGACTCCAAAACCATTCAGCATAGGTATTATCCCCACAGCCAATAATATAATACCTAAAACAAAAGAAAGTATTTTTCTCCCATTCATCATCTGGGCTTTTTTATTTATGAACATTCTCATTTACATCACCTATCAAAATTTTTTACTTTGAAAGTGCCAGAAATTAATTATTCGTAATTTCAGAGCACCTTTTTTTATAATATTTTATTATATTGGCATTTGATTATTTAAAGGTTTCTATAAACTAAGTCACTTCTATAAAATAGAAATATTTAAATATAATCCTTAGTATAAAATATATTAAATTCAGAATAATCAGTTTAAAATAGAATTGTGAGGTAAAATTATGAAAAATAAGATTTTAAAAATTATTCTTTCTGTCTTTTTAGTATCAATGATTATAATGCCTGGTATAAAGGCACAGGAACCAACAACACCATTTGAGGCTATACATCTAGGAAATATACTGCAAAATCTGGTTGAAGTATCAGTAATATTACCTCAATTTGCAGCTAATTCAGGGGGAGAAACCCCTATTTTAGGATTAATTTTAGTTTTTATATTATTTTTTGTACCAATATTAGCATCCTCTGAAAAAATTCATATATTTAAAGACAATAAAAAATATGCAAATCTTTTTGCTATTGCTATTACTGGAACTGTAATCTTTTCAACTAATATCGTTAACTTTTTATGGTCCTTGATTGATTTTATAACAATATGGGCTTTTATTCTTATATGGGCTGCAGTAATAGTGGGAATAATACTCGGAACGCGGTTTCTTATGGCAAAAACTGGAACTGCCTGGTCAATAATTGATAAAGAAAGGGCAGAATCAAGAAAAGTCCAGATACAGGCAGATACTATGCAGAGAAAAGGAGACCTGGAAATAAGGGGCCAAAGAAAAGCACAGGCTCTGGTAAAGAAAGACTTTTCCCAGACCAATTCAATAATCAGCTTACTGGAAAAGATAAGAAGCATATTGCCTGACCAGGCTGCAATACACACCCCACAAGGACAAGACCTTATAAGATCTATTGGAAAAAAGCTTATTACTGCTCTTAACATTGTAAGACGGGAAAAGGTTGAAGAAG
>CAZQLC010000015.1:0-5246 GCA_964594025.1 uncultured Methanosarcinales archaeon | reverse complement strand
TGGAAGGTGGAAACACTCCACAAGCAGGAAGAATTATTAATGAAATGATAGAGATGGAAGAGAATAAGAAACAATTATTAATTAGATTAAAGGAATATGAACAATACTTGGTAAGGTTAGACAACCTGTCCCACAGATATGAAACCACCATATTCAGGGAAGCAAGGGAATTACTGGGACTTAAATAAAATTCTTAATTTTTTTAATTATATATATTTTAAGTTTTGCTAGAAATATTTAATCATATATCCATCTAAAATATTTAATTTTTGATAGAAAGTTTTAAATATTGGATGTCCAATATATTATTATATTTATTTACAAAATATATTATCATTGATTAAAAGTTTTAGTTTGATTTTACAAAGAATCCAAGGGGCTTTTAACCTGTTTTTTCCTTTCATTGCTGATACTTGTATATATCTGAGTAGTTTTAAGATTAACATGCCCTAAAAGCTCCTGGATCATCCTTAAATCGCAGCCGTTTTCCAATAAGTGTGTGGCAAAAGAATGCCTTAAAGTGTGAGGAGAAACCTTCTTTTTTATATCAGCCTTTTCAGCAGCTCTTTTTATTATCTTATGTATGTTTCTTGTAGTTAAAGGCTTATCTTTATTGGATGAAAAAACAAAGCCTTTTTCTATATTCTGGCTTTCCAAATAACCTCTTAAATGATTAACAAACTTGTCAGATAATATAACCATTCGATCCTTCCTGCCTTTTCCCTGCCTTATCCAGGCTGTTTTATCACTTAACTCTAAATCATTTATCTTGAGGTTAACCAGTTCAGAAACCCTTATGCCTGAGCTGTATAATAATTCAATCATTAATTTGCTTTTTTCAGTGCATGCATTCTTCAGAAGAGAAGAAACCTCATCTTTTGTCAGGACAGAAGGCAGCTTATCTGGGATTTTCGGTGTTTTTATATTTAGGGTAATATTCTTCCCCAAAACTTCATCATAAAAAAAGCTTAAAGATGACTTTACCAATGAAACTGTGGAAGCTGCTTTTTTTTCTGAAATAAGATAAGCCAGGTATTTCTTTATGTCATCCTTGTTTATTTCATCAGGTTTTCTATTAATATATTTTATAAACCTTTGATTATTATAAATATAGGCTTCTTTTGTCTTTTCAGAAAATCCCCTTAATTCCAGTTCAGTCTTTAGTTTTTCGAACATTTTAATCAATTCTTAAAGTTCCTCTAATATACATTATAAGAACTTTTATTTAAATATTGTGATTTTTTAGAGGAGAAATCAAGTTTATCATATAATCTGATAGCACATTTTAAACAAAAAGGCGGGCTTTTTAGGTTAAAAATGGTGTTTATTTTGCTAATCAAATAGTTTTAAATCAGATCAACCTCTTTATTTTCAAAATAAAGTGATTTAAATTCATCTAAATCAAAAGGCAATATATCTACTTTTTTAGATAGTTTGTTATTTCCAACATAGAAATCCAAATCTTCTTTTGATTTTTTGGTTTTGAACATTCCAAAATAAACTGAATGATTAGGATTGTTGTTTATAATATCATTTAACCGGCTGTCAAAAGGCATATCCTCTGAATATCCATCTATATATTCCTGCCCGGCTAAAATAAAGGAAAGATTCTCCAGAGGTATTAAATCCATATTTTCCTTTATTTTATGCACTGTATCCTCTATATCTAAAAAGGGCCCATAAACCATTAATAAATATTCATTATTTTCCATCTTAAACCGAGAAAAAACCAAATTATTTATAAATATGGTGGAAAAAATACCATATTAAAATATATGAACAATGATTAAATATTTTAATCATAATCAATTAAATGCACTTGATCTTGTGATATGTTTTTTCAGGCCATAGAAATAGCTGCTGAAATCACCGTAAAGCTTATCCAGCTGTTGTTTCCCTTTTTCAGTCAGTTTATATGTCTTTTCACGCCCTTTTTTCTTATAAGAAATATACTTACCCAACCTTAATTTCTTCAAAGCAGGATAAATTGTTCCTGGAGTTAATGTGGAATTCTTTCTTTTTCCGATTTTTTCAGCCAGTTCCATGCCTGATAAATCCTTATAACTTAGTTCATGTAATATTAAAAAACTTAAGAAACCTTTTAGCTCTAATTTTAAGTCATAACCTTGTTTTTTTGATTTTTTATTAGTCATTTTATATTTAATAGAGTTTTTATTATTTAAATCTTTCGTTTTTTAAAACATTATTCTCCTCTAAAAAATAATAATTAAAAATAAATTATAAAATATTTAGGTTTTGATTAAAAGTTTTAATAATATATCAATTAAAAATTATATAGTATTAACAATATATAATATAACCTATATATATTATATACAATATATAGTATGAACAATATTAACAAATTTAAAAAACAATCAAAAAATAATAAAAAGTGAGCCTTAATTTAAAATAAAAAAAATATCAAATAAAAACAGATATAATTATTCAATAAATTTTAAACTATATCAATAAAAACAATCCCTGAGGAGAAAAAAACTAAAAGTGAGAGTTAAAAATTAAACATTAATATTAACAATGCCTTTTTTTGCCTGTATGTCCCTGAAATTAGGGTCAAGCTCGAAGAAAAAGTCACTATCTGAGACATATTTGAGTATAGGAATGCCTTTATAGACTAAATTAGTCACGTGTTTATTAATCATAGGGACGGTTAAGCCTGTTTTCTTGGCTATATCTTCGGGCTTTATCTTGTCATTATTAGCATAGAGGATAAAAAAGACATCCTGCTCTCTTTTAGTGAGTATTATATCAGAAATCATGGGCTGGGGCTCTATCATCATCTGTATTTTATCAAACCTTTCGTTTAACTTCTCTATTTTGGAGTCAAGCTCACAAAGATACTCATAATTAGACTGCATTTCATTAGTATTCTGGTTTATAGCATCAAGGTGGTCATCCAGCTCACCCCTGATTGTGCATATAATCTCCCATATCTTGTCTTTTACACTATTTATCTGTCTAGAAAATACCTTTGTAACAACCATCAAACACCCCTTAATTTATAGATTTTAGAATTGTTTATAAATATTGTTGTTTTACAAAAAACATTTAAAACACTGAATTTTAACCAAAAATATGATATCAAAATCTCAACTGGAAATTATAGTTTCAAAGCTAGATAAATTTAAAAATCCCAATGAAAAACTAGAGCAGTACCCGACTGATTCTGAAATAGCATCAACTATATTATGGCATGCTTATATGAAAGGAAGAATTAAAGATAAAGTAATAATTGACATGGGATGCGGTACAGGAGTTTTAGGCATCGGGGCATTGCTTCTTGGTGCAAAAAAAGTTTATTTTATGGATATTGATAAAAAAGTGCTTGAAATATTAAATGAAAACCTAAAAAAAACAGAGAAAGAATATAATTTAAAATTAATGAATAAAATCCAGTTCATAAACAAGGACATAAAAGAGATTACCAAAACAGATTTCAGTGATAAAATAGACCTGGTGATACAAAATCCCCCTTTTGGAACAAGGGAAAAGCATATTGATATAATATTTCTGGAAAAAGCAATGCATCTGGCTGAAAAAATATATAGTTTCCATAAAAGTTCTACAGAGAGGTTCATTGAAAAGATAATATCTGAGAATCATTTTAATACAGAAGAGATATTAAGGTTTGGTTTCCCATTAAAGCAGACTTTAAAACACCATAAAAGAAAAATCCACAGGATTGAAGTAAGCTGTTTTATTTTATTCAAAACCAGAACAGACAACAGTAATATTTATAAATAAACCCTAATTTCAAAGATAAAATGGAAATCGAGATTATAAAAAAAACAAAAACCTACTTAAAATTTGAATTAAAGGGCATAGATCATACTTTCTGCAATATATTAAAAAAACAATTAAATTTAATACCTGATATATTAACGGCTACATACAGGGTTGATCACCCTTTGACAAAAAAAATCATTTTTATCATTGAGGGAAGAAAAGGGAAAACAAGTGTAGCTACATGCCTGAAAAATGCAATTAAGGAATTAAAAGATACAAACAAGGAAATGAAAAAGGCTTTTAATAAAATAAAATTTTAATCCAATGGAATTAAACAAGACCCTTGGAAATGTCTTTCTGAAAATCGCAAGAGATTCTATAGAATCATATATTAATAATGAACAATCTGAGCCGGAAAGGGAAAATTACCATCAGAAAGAGCTTGATGAAAACAGGGGTGTTTTTGTTACAATACATAAAAACAAAGAACTGAGGGGCTGTATAGGCTACCCTTATCCTGTTCTTCCATTATTCAATGCTATTGTGAAAGCAGCAAGAGGGGCTGCATTCGGGGACCCAAGGTTTCCTGTATTACAGAAAGATGAGCTTCCTGAAATAAATATAGAGGTATCTGTGCTTACAGAGCCTGAAATCATAAATGTAAATAATCCTCAGGAATATATTAAAAAGATAAACATTGGAAAAGACGGGCTGATTATTGAAAAAAACATGTATTCGGGCTTGCTTCTTCCACAGGTTGCTACAGAAAATAACTTTACCTCATCCCAGTTTTTGAATTGTGTAGCGCAAAAAGCTGGACTTGGATTTGATGCATGGAAAGAAAAAGATTCTAAGATATACAAGTTCCAGGCTGATATATTTAAGGAAGAATAAAAAAATAATAAAAATACTATTCTGATTAAATCTTATTTATGCAATCAGGGCATACAACAGTGTCTTTTTTCCTTACAAGGCTGTCAGAAACCTTGCCGCATAACTCACATACGCCGCCGTCAATCTTATCATACAGGGGCTTCAGATGCTCTTCTTTCAACTGCATATTCTCGGCAATAAGCTCAAAAAGATCAGGCTCTATTTTTAGGATATCTTTTAATGTCAGGAAGCCGACCAATTCTTTATTATTATCAACAACAGGAAGTCTTCTCAGCTCATTATTTCTCATTACCTCAAGGGCATCATAAATATCCTTATCAGGAGTTATTGTCACCATATCTGCAGTCATAACCTCAGAAACCCTGGTCTTTTTTGGGTCCATGGTTTTCAGAACAACCTTATATATTATATCCTGCTCTGTGATTATACCTTTTAGCTTATTGTTTTCAAGAATAAGAATACTGCCGACACGATATCTTTCATCAGTTTGCTGCATTCTTTTATGGTTGAATCTTTGGATATGGTCACAGGCTTGTTTGTCATTACCTCTCCCACTGAATATCCGGTTTTCATTTTTTTACCCCTATAAATAAAGAATAAGTATT
>CAZQLC010000014.1:0-15083 GCA_964594025.1 uncultured Methanosarcinales archaeon | reverse complement strand
TCCACAAAAGTATGATTATTATTTGCATTTTTATTAAACCTCATCTTTTTATTTTTTAACCATTTTTATCTTGTTAATTTATATACAATCCACTCTTGATCTCTTTTATTTGTAACCTGTTTATGCTTAATATTTAATCCATTAGAATAAACCTGAGATTCAAAGAAATCAACATTCCCAATATCTGAAAAAGCGATGAGTATTCTTCCATTATTCTTCAAATGTCCCCCAACTTCTGAAAAAAACTGTTTGTGTGTCTTATAATCGGGATCATAAACCCAATGCTCGTAAAATTTATCTGCAGGATGATCAACAAAGGGAAGGTTAGCAATAATCAAATCAAAACCCATTGATTTTCCATATTGGGTTATAGGCTCAAACAGATTGCCTTTTCTTGCCTGAATAATCTCTCCCAGACCATGTTTTTCTGAATTGTAGAGGCAATTATCTATAGCATATTGTGAAATATCTGTTGCTATAACTTTTTCTGCACCTTTTAAACCTGAAACAATCGCATGAACCCCTGATCCAGTACCAATATCTAATACTATTTCCCCTTTTTTTGTATCATTTGATTCTAATAAGGGGGTAGAATCATAATTGAACGGAGAAACCGGAGGAAATACTTTTGGATAAACTGTTAATTCCAAATCTCCAATCTTAACTTCATAAGGTTTTTTATGTTCAAGCGCATATTCCAGTAAATAATCCGTTATTGATTTTTCCATTTTAACCACTCAGTGATGGTTATATTTTCTAGGTTTAATAAAATTAATTTCTCCTGATAGGGAGAGTAACAGAAAAGTTTATATAATCCATTATCTGATGATTGTTTATGGATACAAAGATACTTGAAAAAATCGGGCTTTCAAAAAATGAAATAAAGGTTTTTATTGAATTACTCAAACAAGGAGTATCAACAACAGGACCAATAATCGATAACACAGGAATAGCAAACTCCAGAGTTTATCATGCTCTAAATTCATTAATTAAAAAGGGATTTGTAACTTTTTTCACTAAGAACAATGTTAAATATTTCAAAGCAGAAGATCCTGAATTAATTACTAAGGATTTAGAAACAAAAAAAGAAAAAGTTGAAAAGTTAATCCCCCAGTTAAAATCACTAAGAATAAAAGATAAAAAAGAAGAATACACTACAATCTATGAAGGATTCAAGGGTTTTAGAAGTGCATTTGAAAAATTAATTGAAGTTTGCTCCCATAAAGATGAAGTTTTTGTTCTTGGGTTCAGTCAACAGCCTTATGCCTTTAAGTCATTAAGAATTTTCTTAAAAAATATCGACCTTAAAAGATACAAAAAGAAAATAAATCTTAAAATCATACTTGATTTAAACATGAAAAAAACAATAGGTAAAGACAGGGAAGAAGAGCCTTATACTGAAGTTAAATATATGGAAAAAGGTTATTTCAGTCCTGCAGGCATGAATATATTCAAGGATTATGTCATGCTTTTGTTATGGGAAGAAAAACCTTTTGTATTTATGATAAAAAACCAGAAAATAGCAGAGAGTTTTAAGCAATATTTTGAATTGTTATGGAAAATATCTGAGAAAAAGTGATTAAAGTCATTTATTATCTTGCTTATTCTTAATCACAAAAAAATATATTATTGCTCCAAGAATACCTAAAAATACTAAAACCAAAATCCAGACTACTTTATCATTGTCATTCTTAAAATTTCTTTTAACACAGTCAACAATCATCCATATCCAGAATACCCATAATGATAAAATAACTAAAATAATCAAAGATATTAAAACCCAGGTAAAACCAAATCCCAAAGGAATTATCTGTTCAGGTGTCATATAACAAAAAAATGATTAAGTTATATATAAATATTTTCTAAAATATTTTATGTTAATTTACTAAACTTAAAAAGGTGAGAAAAATTTAGACAGACACTAATTGATATGTATCTATAACAAGAGGGACTTTTCCTTTTGTAATATTATATACTCTTTCTACATTATCAAGATGATGTCTTATATCTATAGCCAGTATTGGTTCGATTGGGATTTTCCCTCTATATGTATCATGCCCATAATATTCATTAAATTCTATCCTATCAGGATCAAGTGCTAAACCATCTAAAATTAGAGTAATATCCCCATGTCCACTTCCTACACTAAAACTAACCTTTTGGAGACTTACATAACCTGGAATACAGAATAAGGGGTCATTTGCAGGAACCATTCCTCCTGGTTTAATACCTTCACTCCAAATACTTGCAAGTTTTTCTATAAATGTTCCGTGAATATATAATGGGCTATCCTCTTCAGAATTTCCCATCCAAAATTTTTGAGTTAATTCTAGTTTATCCATGTATTCATCAAATAATTCTTGTGAATTCATAATGAAAAAGAATTTATATATCTTTAAAAAGTTTTCTCACCACTCTTTGTTTTTGATTGCTCATAACCTCTCTTAATCCTGATGTTAACAAAACATTAAATTCTAAACATTTAAAAATCTCAATTAATTATATAAATAAAATGAAAGGATATATTGTTGATTCTAACTACAAATATGAAAAAGATAAAACTATAATCCATTTATACGGCAGGCTGGAAAATGGAGAATCCTTCTTAGTAAAAAAAGAATACAGGCCTTATTTTTACATTAAAAAAAATGACAAAAACAAATTAGAAAAATTAAAAATAGAAGATGAAATTGAAACAGAAGAAACAGACATGAAAAACTTCGATGATGAAGAAGTTATTAAAATAATCACAACAAAACCAAAATATGTAAAAGACATAAGGGAAACACTAAAAGAAAATGATATTACAACTTATGAAGCAGATATAAGATTTACACAAAGATTTTTCATAGATAATGACATAAAAAGAACAATAGAAATCAAAGGTGAATGTGAAAAAGGTGAATATGTAAACAGAATCTATGAAGAGCCTGATATAAAACCGGCTGAATGGAGAGAGCCAAAGCTTAAAATACTGTCTGTTGATATTGAACTCAGTGATGATATAAAAAAACTATACTCGATTGCATTATACACTGAAAACTATAAAAAATGTTTTATTAATTATGATGGAAATAAAAAATTAAAAAATGCAGTAAAATGCAAGAATGAAAAAGAGCTTATTAAAAAATTCAAAAAAGAAGTTCAGGAAATTGACCCTGATATTATAACAGGATGGAATTTTGTTGATTTTGACCTGAAACAGTTAAGAAAATTCTTTGAAAAGCACAATATAAAATTTTCAATAGGAAGAGGCACAAAAGAAACTTATCTGAGAATATATAATGATTTTATGAGAAGCTCTGTTGCAAATATTGAAGGAAGGATGGTCCTTGACGGAATAGAGATGCTCAAGAAATCATTCATAAAGGTAAAGGATTATAAACTGGAGACTGTTTCCCTGGAATTTCTAAGTGAGGGAAAAACAATAACCAGTGAAGGGAAAAACAAATGTGAAGCAATAAACAAGGCATATAATGAAAACCAGGAAAAACTTGTTGAATACAATCTCAAAGATGCTGAACTGGTTTACAGGATATTGAACATATCAGGAGCATTGAAGCTATCTATAGAAAGGTCTTTGCTTACAGGAATGCCTCTGGACAGGATTTCAGCCACTGTCTCAAGTTTTGATTCATTTTATCTGAGAAAACTGAAAGAAAAAGGATATGTGGCAGAAAACCGTGAGTTTCACACAAAAGAAAATCCTTTGACAGGTGGCTTTGTCCTTGAATCCAAGCCGGGCATATATGACTATGTTATTCTTGTAGATTTCAAAAGCCTGTACCCAAGCATAATAAGGACTTTTAACATTGACCCATTAATGCTTGTAAAAAAGCCAAAAGAAAATGAAAAAAAGATGCTGATTGAAACCCCGAACAGGGCATATTACAAAAAAGAAACAGGCATACTGCCTGAGATAATAAAGGAAATATGGGATGAAAGGGAAAAAGCAAAGAAAAGAAAAGATAATTTAGCAAACTATGCATTAAAGATCCAGATGAACTCATTTTACGGCGCTTTGGGAAACCCCACATGCAGGTTCTTCAATCCAATGATTGGAAACTCAATAACATCTTTCGGGCAGAAAATCATAAAATTAACAATGGAAAAGGTAAAAAAGATGGGTCATGATGTAATATATGGGGATACAGACAGTGTTTTTGTGAATGTAAAGACAAAAAATGAAAAAGAAGCTGAAAAAACAGGCAAAGATATTGAAAATAATATCAATAATTTTTATAAAAAATGGGTGAAGGAAAAATATGGCATGGAAAGTTTTTTGCATCTGGAATTTGAAAAAACATTTATCCGTTTTTTTATACCTAAGATAAGGCACTCTGTAAAAGGAGCAAAGAAAAGATACGCAGGGCTGATAATGGATGACGGAAAGGAAAAAATAAGCATTACCGGACTGGAGTTTGTAAGGGGAGACTGGACAGAATTATCCAAAAAATTCCAGTACGGCTTATTGGAAAAAGTTTTCTATAAAAAAGAGGTAGGAAATTATATAAGGGATTTTGTTAAAAAAATGAAAAAAGGAAAATTTGATGATGAACTGGTATATGAAAAAAGAATCACAAAGCCCTTGAATGAATATGTAAAAACAACGCCCCCCCACGTAAAGGCAGCAAGAAAAATGAGCTCATTACAGACAAACATTATAAGATATATTATAACTGTAGACGGGCCTGAGCCATTAACAGATATAAAACACTCAATTGATTATGAGCATTACACAGAAAAACAGCTTAAGCCAATAGCAGATACAATATTAACATTCTATAACACTAATTTTGATGATGTCCTGAAAGAAAGCAGTCAGAGCAATCTGTTTAAATTTGGAGAATAGACTTGTCTTTTTCAAAACAAAATTCTTTGTCTTTTTCAAAATATTCATCGAAGGTTTGCTCATATTTGGAATCAAATATATTATAATGCAGAGGCTCTTTACCATTTAATCCGTCTTTGGTTAGCCTTATCCTGAAAATCTCTTTATCGGACTCGGTTATCTGATCATAAAAAGAATGTCTTTGTTCATTATATATTTTCCAGAAAAAACAACGATCAAACAATAACATAATCCCAGAAAATTTTTCAGATAACTTCCTATCGATTTTATTCAGGAGTGACCTTAAGTCATCTTTTTTATATTCAATCAGGTCTTTTTTTGTTTCAAATAAGCCAAATATATTAAATCCTATTTTAATCACCATTCTGGATTAAGTTTTTGCAATATAGCCTATCCCAACTTCCTCAAATATGCCGTCACTTATCATTTCATCCATCAAAGACAGAATCTCCGTTTCTCCCATGCCTTCTTCCTGCAAAACAATTATCAACTCTTCTTTCTGTATCTTATTATTATTTCTTCCCTCAACAAGGTTGTCATAAACAGAAATAATCTTTATCTTATCATCTGTCTTTGTTTCATTGGCCAATCTTGCAGCCATGTTTTCCTGCATCTGCCTAATCGCATCAAAGCCAGAACCATCAAATATAGCCATATTTTATTTAACCCCCAATAAATATAAAGAAGACTAACTTTAAAAATTTAACGGCATTAGTATAGTTTTTTGTATATTTTTTGCATATATTATTAAAAAACTAAAGAACAAAAGAAAAACCTAAAAAATATTAAAAATTTAACTGTTTTTCAGCTCAAAACCAGAATCATCTTTTTCCTTATTTATAAAATGCTCAAGAGTTTTAAGAAATTTATCTATCTCTTTTATGGCACCATATATCTGGTGCTGTTTTCCAAGCTCCATATCATTTCGCTCTTCTTCCAGTAAATGTATAAGCTTATTTCTCCTTTTTTGGTATAATTTATATATCTCAACCAGCATTTTAATTACCTTTCTTATTTCTTAATCTCTTTTTATGCTGCTCATTTAATTGTGTAACAAAATAATCAAGGCAGTCAAGGGCACAGAAATGCGCCTTTTTTCTTAATCCTTTTGGCCCGAAATGCAGAACATAAGACTCTTCAGCACTAAGCTCAGAATGGCATACGGGGCATATTTTCTTATTGGCTTCATATTTCTCAAGTCTGGATTCCACCATTTCCATAAATTTTCCTTTTTCAATCATATCTTTCAATATTTTCAACTCCTCAAAAGCAGAATATTCAATAATTTCGTTTACTTTATCCGTGGTTTTTTCATTGATTATTTTTATCACCTTTTATTTTATTTATTATCAGATTGGGGTCATAAAGAACAAAATTATCTTTTAAGATATCCTGAAAATATTTTTCATTTTTGTTTAATCCTTCTATCAGTTCATTTTGTGAATGAGTCCAGCATGCAATTTTCCGGTCCTTATTATGCTCATCTTTTATATGGACATTGCTGTAATTGCCCCTTATCTCATCTACTTTATTTGTAATAATCAAAAAATCCAGGTCTGCATCACTTTTATTTTTGATCAGGGCCACAGCATCGCATTTATCAAAAAGTTCATAATTGTTCAGAAAGAATTTCAGTATGAGATATTGTTTGGATATTTCATCAAAGAAGAAAACAGTGAAAATCAATTCCCTTATACCTGAAATAGACAAGGTTTTATTATCAGAAAACCCCTCTTTCATCATAAGCAGGTATATGGATTTATTTTTTAATGAATACATTGTTCTGGGCTTTCCTGACTTATTTGTATGCAGGGTTTCCCCCTTTACTATGCCATAGGCTTCTAGTATCTTCAACTGGTAAGTTATATTGGCAACAGAACTGTTTGTTATCTTTGCTAATTCTGTGGGTGATAATGGTTTTTCAGTTATCTTTTCAATCAGTTTCCATCTTGCAGGCGTAAACCATGAGTTTAATTCCATTTTATTACACAGATACAGAAGTTTATAAATTTTTCTATTATTTAATATAATTATATAATTATATAACTTAACTAATTATTTTAATTATAATAATCAGGTATTATTTCATAAAAAATTATAAAAAAACAAAATATTTAAATAATATGGATAGTTAATTATTTAATAAAATTAATAACCTAATGGTTATAAATAAAACAAGATAGATAATCTTGGTAGTTTGGGAATTAAAAAAAGAGGGAGTTTTTTCATTAATTTAGTTAAATTGAAAATCCTTCCCTGGAGGATTAATAGATGAAAATATTCATGCTTGGGTGGGAGTTTCCTCCTTTTTTTGCAGGAGGGGTGGGGGTTGTGTGTTATCAGTTAAGTAAATATCTAAGCAGAAGAGGTATTGAAGTTAATTTTGTAATGCCTTCTGGTCCTAAAAAAGCAGAGTCGGATTTTGTAAACCTGATTATTGCAAATAATCTGGTCTCAGATAAAAATATACATATCAAAAAAATCGACTCTCTGCTGATGCCCTATATAACATCCAAAGAGTATATGAATTTATTAAAAAACAAGCTCATGTTCAAAGATTTTGGGGCAACAGGAGAGATTTACGGGGAGAATCTTTTTGCAGAGATTGAGAGGTTCAAGGAAAAGCTTTTGATTATAGGCAAAAACAGTGAATTTGATGTAATACATGCCCATGACTGGGTAACTTTCCCTGCTGCTGTGGCATTAAAGGAATTGACAGGAAAGCCTTTGATTGTCCATATACACATAACTGAATTTGACAAAACAGGAGGAATGCATGCAGACCCCAGGGTTTACCAGGTAGAAAAAACAGGGATGGAAAAAGCTGATGTTGTTATTGCAATAAGCAATTTCATTAAAAACAGGCTGATTGAAAAATATTATATTGATCCGGGAAAAATAAGGGTAATACATAATGCTGCAGAAATACCTGAAAAAGATTACAGGACAAGCCATAAAATAAATGAAAACGATAAAATTGTTTTGTTTGTAGGAAGGATAACCTTGCAGAAAGGTCCTGATTATTTTGTGGAAGCTGCAAAAAAGATAGTTGAAAAAGAGCCTAATGTCAAATTTGTAATGACCGGCTCAGGGGACATGTTCCCGCAGATCATCAATAAAGTGGCGGAACTTGGATTGACAAACAAATTCATATTTCCCGGTTTTTTGAACAGGGAGCAGGTTTTCAGGCTGTACAGCATGGCAGATGTATTTATTATGCCTTCTGTATCAGAGCCTTTTGGGTTAGTTCCTTTAGAGGCAATGGCCTCAAAAACACCTGCAATAATATCAAAACAGTCAGGAGTGAGTGAAATAATCGGCCATGTGATAAAAGTTGATTTTTGGGATGTTAATGATATTGCCGCAAAAACACTGGCGATTTTAAAATACCAGACACTGAACAATGAATTAAAAAAACATGGGAGCATGGAAGTAAAAAGACTTAACTGGGATATCCCGGCACAAAAGTGTATTGAGCTTTATGATCAACTGGTATATTAATTAAATTAAACATATTATTGAAAGAAAAACAAAAAGGTGAAAAATGGTAAGTATATGTTTTTATTTTCAGGTGCACCAGCCAAACAGGCTGAGGGAATACAGTATATTTGATATCGGGAATAATTCAGATTATTTTGATGAAAAAAAGAATGAGGAAATAATGAGAAAAGTGGCAGGAAAATGCTACCTGCCCACAAACAACCTTATGCTCTCCCTTATTGAGAAATATAAGGGAAAATTCAAAATAAATTTTTCAATATCGGGAACAGCCATAGAGCAGTTTGAAAAATATGCCCCCGAGGTTCTGGAAAGCTTCAAAAGATTAAATAAAACAGGCTGTGTTGAGTTTCTTAATGAAACATACCACCATTCTCTGGCATTTATTTATTCAAAAGAGGAATTCAGGAAACAGGTGAGGATGCACAGGAAAAAGATAAAAGAGCTTTTCGGCCAGGAGCCTGAAGTTTTTAGGAATACAGAACTTATATTCAATAATGAGCTTGCAAGAGAAGCTGAAAAAATGGGTTTTAAAGGAATACTTGGAGAAGGAGCAGATCACATACTGAAAGGAAGAAGCCCGAATTTTATATACAGGCCAAAAACAAGCCAGAAAATAAAACTGCTGCTGAAAAATTATAAATTAAGTGATGACATTGCTTTCAGGTTTTCAAACAGAGGATGGAAAGAATACCCTTTGACAGCAGAGAAATACACCCAATGGATAAACTCAATAAACGGCAACGGGAATGTTATCAATTTATTTATGGATTATGAAACATTCGGTGAGCACCAGTGGGAAGACACAGGGATATTTAAATTCATGAGAAAACTTCCTGAAGAGATCTTAAAACATCCTGATAATGAATTTGTGAATATCAGTGAAACAATAAAAAAATACAGCCCCGTAGGTGAAATTGACATACATAGTTTTGTATCATGGGCAGATATAGAAAGGGATTTGAGCGCATGGGTAGGAAACAAACTGCAGGAAAGCTCGCTTAATGAATTGTATAGGATTGAAAAATACATAAAAGCCACAAAAGACAAAAAACTTATAGATGAATGGAGAAAATTAACAACAAGCGACCATTTTTATTACATGTGCACCAAGTGGTTCAATGATGGTGATGTGCACAAATATTTTAACCCTTATGACAGCCCTTATAACGGGTTTATAGCCTTCACCAATATACTCAATGATATGGTATTGAGGGTTAAAGATATTATTCCTGAAATTAAAAATGAAGGTAATGAAAAAAATATGCTGAACATAAATGATAATCCTTCAGAGAAACTGAAAAATATAGAAATATAGGATATGTAAAAAAATATAAAGAATAAGGGGAAAAAATATAAAAAAGTCTTGAAAAAGAGGTGTGTAATATGGCTAAAACAAAGAAAAAAACAAAAGGAAGAAAAAGTAAAAAGAAAACACAAACTACAAAAAAGAAAAGTATCCTGAACAAGGAAATATCTCCTGAAAAATATTTCATACTGAATTCAGGAAAAGCACTTGCCACAATAAGGGAACTGGTTGAAGAGCTGCAAGTAATGAATGATGACCTATTCATGCACCATGTGAATGATGAAAGAAATGATTTTGCAAACTGGATTCAGGATGTGTTTGAAGATAAAAAACTGGCAAAGAAATTAAAGGAAATCAAGGACAAGGAAAAAACAAGAATAGCTATTTATAAGCATATAGCAGAATTGTTTTACTGATACCACAACAATAAGAATTTGCTCAGTGGTTTGTGATAATAATATATAAAATATAAAAAGAGGTGAGATAATGTTAGGAGAAAATGTTGCTCAAGGGCATGAATTTATTTTCTGTAATCATAAAAAAGCCCATAACCTGGAGGAATTCAAAGAGATAGTTGAAAATTTGGAAGAAAACGAATTCTGCCAGCATGTAAATGAAAACAAGAACGACTTTGCAAACTGGATAACCTGGGCGTTCAGGGATGAAACGCTTGGAGATAAGATTAATAACCTAAAAACAAAAGAAGAAATAGTGGAATCCATAAACAATTCCCTCATGGGAAAAAACAAAGACGGAATAAAAGAAGGAACAGCAGATGATGAATGGGAAAAAGAAGAACTAAAAGAAACTAAAGAAGACAAAACCATGGAAGAAAAGACAGAAAAATTTAAGATAAAGCCTGAAACCACAGAAAGCAATAAAAAAGTTGTTGAAAATCTTATCAAAAAAGAAAAAACAAAAATAAAGGCAAAAGAGTTCCTTATTATAGAATTTGTAATCGGGCTTATAATTGGTTTGGTTATAGGGATTATTTTAGGCATGTTTGTGTTATAAGGATAAAGAAAAAATAGATGAGATAAATAAAATGGCAGAAACAAAACCGGACTTAGTTTTTGAGTCCTCATGGGAAGTATGCAATAAAGTGGGGGGCATACACACTGTAATTACAAGCAAGGCTCCTTTGATGAATGAAAATTATAAGCAATATTTTTTAATAGGCCCTTATTTTGAAGAAAAAGCCAAAAGGGAATTCTCTGCATCAAAAATACCTGAAGAATGGAAAAATATATTTAAAACACTTGAAGAAAAAGGCATAAAGGCTTATTTCGGAAAATGGGAAATCAAGGGAGAGCCCCGAGTTATTCTTCTGGATTACAAAAACCTGATAGAAAAAAGAAATGAAATGAAAAAACAATTATGGGAAAATTTCAAAATAGACACATTATTTTCAAAAATGGAATTTGATGAGCCCATGGTCTGGAGCTATTGTGTTTCTGAATTCCTCAGCCATGTGGAAGAAAAAGAAAAAAACAACAAAATCGTGGGGCATTTCCATGAATGGATGGCTGGCTTAATATTATTATTCCTTAAAATAAAGAAATCCGGCATCAAAACAGTATTTACAACCCATGCAACAATGCTGGGGAGAACACTTGCAGGCTCAGGATTTGACCTTTATAACAACCTTTCGAATATAGACCCTGAAAAAGAAGCAAGACAAAGGGGGCTGATTGAAAAATTCAGCACAGAAAAGGCATGCGCCAATGAAAGCGATGTTTTTACAACAATATCTGAAATAACAAAAAAAGAAGCAAAGCATTTTCTCGGCAAGGACGCTGACATATTGCTTCCAAACGGGCTTGATATGGAAAGATTCCCTACAATGGAAGAGAATTCAATAAAACACATAACCTGCAGAAAAATACTCAGGGAATTTATAAGCTATTATTTTTTTCCATACCATACTTTCCAGCTTGACCACAACTTAATCTATTATTTTCTCGGGAGAAACGAATTCAAGAACAAGGGGGCTGATATAACAATAAAGGCCCTTGGAAAACTAAATGACCAGCTGAAAAAGGACAAATCAGAAAGGACAGTAACCTTCTTCTTCTGGATTCCCCTGGAAAACAAAGGCATGAAGAGTGAAATAAGAGAGAACAAGGACTATTATTACCACATAAAAAAGAATGTTGAAAACAATTCAGAAGACATATTAAAAAGGATAATCTATGATTTTGTATCGCAAAGGGGTTTTGGAAATGAAAGCCTGTTTACAAAGGATTTTCTGATGGGGATAAAAAAGGATATAATAGCATTCAAAAGAAAGGGAAATCCTCCATTATGCACCCATATAATAGAAAATGAAGATAATAATGAGATAATAAGATTATTAAGGGAAGTTGGCCTGGATAATAAGGAGGATGACATGGTAAAAGTAATACTTAACCCTGTCTACCTGAACGGAAATGATGGCCTTTTTGATCTTGAGTACTATGATGCAATGGCCGGATGCCATCTTGGCTTATTCCCAAGCTATTATGAGCCATGGGGCTATACTCCGTTAGAAAGCATATCAATGTCTGTGCCTGCAGTAACCTCCGACCTTGCCGGTTTCGGAAAATTTATTGAGGAAAAAGTAACTGGGAAAACACCGGGGATTTATGTTCTGAAAAGAGAGAAAAAGGAAGAAAAAGATATAATTATGGATTTGTTCAAAATAATGTATAAATATGCCATAATAAGCCATCCTGAAAGGGTTAACAACAAAATGAATGCAAAAAAGGTTTCTATGCTTGCTGACTGGAATGAAATGGTAAAATATTATTTCGCAGCACATGCTCTTGCTATTAAAAAAAGGTGAAAATATGCCTGAAATAAGAAAAGACTATTTATTGGACAGATATGTGATAATTGCCTCAGAAAGAAGCAAAAGGCCTGTGTTATTCAAAAAATCCAAAACCAGGACAAAAAAGGATAATTATGATGAAAAATGCCCTTTCTGCAAAGGCAATGAGGCAATGCTTCCAGGCATTAACAAGGAATTTAATATAAAAACAGGAAAATCAAAAGACATAATAAGAATAGTGCCCAACAAATATGAGGCTGCTGTCCAGAAAGGAGTTCCTGAATTAAAAAATGATAATGTATTTTACACATATGCATCTGCATACGGCATCCATGAAGTAATTATAGAGACCCTTAAACACAGTATTGAGTTTGAGGAACTGCCATTAAACCAATTAAAAAAAGCCATTGAAGTCTATATTGAAAGCACAAAGGAACTGATGGAAAAGCCGAATATAAAATATGTTTCTTTATTCAAAAACCAGGGCAAGGAAGCAGGGGCATCAATCAACCACACACATTCACAGATAATAGCATATAATATTGTTCCTGAATTAGTGAAAAAAAAGAATGAAAAGGCAAAGGAATTTTTCCTGAAAAACAATAAATGTGCATTCTGTAGCATAATTGAAAGGGAAAAAGACTCGCATAGGCGGGTTTTTGAAAACAATTCATTTATTGCATTCTGCCCTTATGCATCAAGATTCCAGTTTGAAGTGTTATTAATGCCGAAAAGGCACTTTGCCTCTTTAATAGATATGGATAAAAAAGAAATAAACGATCTTGCTGAAGCTCTTAAAAAAATATTAACAACCCTTGAAAAAATAGGCCCTACCCCGTTTAACATCATGTTTTTCAACACCCATAAAATAGACAATAATGATGCTTATTTCCATTTTCATATTGAGATTGCTCCAAGAATAAGCAACTTTGCAGGTTTTGAGCTTGAAACTGAAACCATAATCAATACTACAACCCCTGAAGATGCTGCTTCTTTTTACAGGGAAAACCTGTAAAAAACATATAAATATATAAAAGATTAAGTTATTGTATCAATAGTAATCAAATAACACAATTAAATAATAAAAAAAAGGCAGATAAATGAAAGTAATAATACCTGTGGCAGGAAAAGGAACAAGATTAAGGCCTCATACGTATACAAAAGCAAAACCATTGATCGAGGTTGCCGGAAAACCTGTTTTGGGGCATATTCTGGATAAACTGGAATGCCTTGATAATATCAATGAAATAGTTTTTATCACAGGAAAAGATTATGAAAAAGAAATAATGGATTATGTAAAGAAAAATTATCCTAATTATAAAATTTCTTATGAAAGGCAAAAAGAAAAGCTCGGAACTGCACATGCCATATACCAGGCAAAAAACCATATAAATGAAGATGTTTTAATAGTATATTCTGACGGAATAATTGAAGGTAATTTTAATATTATAAAAAAAACAAAATCAGACGGGATAATCTGGGCTGAAGAGGTTGAAAACCCCTCAGCTTACGGAGTTCTGGTTCTGGATGAAAACAAATACATTAAAAAAATGGTTGAAAAACCAGATGAGCCTATTAGTAACTTGGCCAATGTTGGTATATATTACATAAAAAATTATGAATTATTGATTAAGGAAATTGAATATATTATAGAAAAAGATATGAAAAGAAAAGGTGAATATTATTTAACCTCTGCATTCCAGAGAATGATGGATAAAGGAGAAAAAATCATTGTTGGGAAAGTGGATAAATGGCTGGACTGCGGAACTATTGAATCACTGCTTGAAACCAACCAGTATTTGTTAGGCAAAAACCATAAAATAGAGGAAAAAGGAAAGAACTGCAAGATTATAAAGCCGGTTTATATTGAAAAAGGGGCAAAACTTGAAAATTCAACAATAGGCCCTTTTGTCTCAATAGGAAAAGGCACAGAAATCAAAGACAGTTTTATTGAAAACAGCATTATCGGTCTGGAAAATGACATTTCTGATGTTAAAATCAATTCCTCAGTTATAGGAAGCCATGTAAAGGTTTCCGGAGGAGAATTTAAAAAACTGAACATTGGAGACCATTCACATATTGAAATACGTTTTGAATAAAAAGAAAAATTGTTTCTATTTTGTTATTTTTGGTATAAAAACAGTCATATCATATTTATAGGGATTTCCTAAAATATCTGAAAAAGATATACTCTCATCAGTAATCAAATCTGAGTTTGCAATTATGCTATATATATTATATTCAGAACATCTGAAGCATGCCTCAAGTTTGGTAGTTATCCCTCCCCTTCCGAGAGGAGAATCATCTCTTCCTTTAACCATTTCTACAATACTGTTTTTTTCTTCAAAACAAACTGTTTTTATTAATTCATTATCATAATCATAAAGTCCGCCATGTGGATTAAATATTATATCTATTTTTGAACCTGAATATTTTGCTATTAAATATGAAAGAGTATCGTTGTCATCAAAATAATATTCTTTATTTTTTATTTTTTCCTTGAATTCCTCATCGCTGACAGGATCATTTTCGTTTATTATGGGTATTGTGTTTTCATTTTCGCCATAACACATATTCATTATTTTTATTATATTCTTCCTGTTTTCCTCATTCTC